>NJDO01000130.1 GCA_002254385.1 Thermoplasmatales archaeon ex4484_6
CTCGTCGCTGCAAAGAGGCTAATGCTCAACCACCCAGGGGTTCAAATCCCGCCCGTCGATCCGGTCACCTATTTCCAATGATTAATGATGAAAAACAATAGGTGGGAGCACTGGGATTTGAACCCAGACAAACGGGTATCGCCTACGTTTGAGCGTATGTAGCTTGAGGTCAAAGACCTCCAGGCCCATTTACGGGTCATCGCTCCAGTCATTCATCATGAACCGAGCGTCCCCGGTCCTCAGCAGACCCGTTTCCAATCATTCTCGTAACTGGAGCCCGTTGTGCTACCTGGTTACACCATGCCCCCGGAAGCTTAGTTCTGACCGCCAAATGGAGCAAGAGGAAGTGGGGATATTAACCTTTCCACGCAGGGAGAAGGTACATCACTTCTGCTTTCTTGCGGCCTTCTTTCTGCGGCGCATTCTCTTCTTCCGCCACTTCCACCGCATGTTTCCCCTTTTCTTCCATGCACGTGAGCTGCGCTTCATTTGGTAGCCTCTTCGTTTTTTTTTCGGGAATGAACAGCGGACCCGGAGGGATTCGAACCCTCGACATCCGGCTTAGAAGGCCGGCGCCATATCCTGGCTAGGCCACGGGCCCAGGGATGGAATCCCAGGACCCCATGGGCCCATCAGGTATGGACCTGGGTGGAGCCCTGTTTCTCCCGTGAGAACGCCCTAAACAAGAGGTTGGTTATATACCTTTTTATCCCATGGAACGATCAGGGCTTCAGGCCATCCATGGTTTCAACCTGCATCTCATGATGATGAATGAACTGATTAAGGCTCCGGGTGGTGTATTTGGATGTTCCTCATGATATCACATTATTCAACGCCCATTCATTTCGCATCATTGCCTGACCGTTATTTCCCCTGCAGATGACATGCAGAAATGGTGACGGAGATCATGTGCATCGATATTGGAGGTCCGCCTCATCTCCCGGTTCGTTGATCATTTCCCGATGCCGCTAGATGCATCGATACGGAAAGTGTGTTCAACGAACGCACGGGAAGTCTTATAATACATGATACGGGGATAATGGACAGGGAACATGCAGGTGGAACCGCAGATGGAAAAGCACCGCAGAACGATCTTCGCCGTTCTCCTGATAGCCATCATGCTCCTTCCCATGGGATCGATGTCGGGAAAGGGGGGAGATGCTGATATCGGATCGAATATACCCTCAAGGGCAGCTCCACAATATAAGGGAATAAAGTATGCCATCATAACCACCGAACAGCTGGCCCGATCTTTCGAACCGCTCAAGGAATGGAGGTCCCAGACAGGACTCAGGTCGGAGATATTCACCATAGATGGCCCCGGAAGCGTCATTGAAGGAATTGAAGGGAGGGATCCTGCTGAAAGGCTGTTCAATTTCATCTCATCCCTATACGAGGATTCGGAGGGCTCATTGGAATATGTCCTGTTGGGTGGGGATTCCGATATCATTCCCGTGAGATATCTACATGCCAATGCATCGAGATGGGGTTATGACGATGACTACCTTTCCGATGTCTACTATTCCTCCCCATCGACCCCCTGGGACCTTGACGGTGACGGGATATATGGTGAGAGAGAGGACATCGAGGCATTCGGTGTGGAGAATCTGTCCTTCCCTCTCAAGGTGGGAAGATTTCCGGTAGATACCATCGAGGAGTCTTCCAGAATGGTCACCAGATTGATAGATTACGAGAGCTCCCCGGAGGAGGGGAATTGGACGGAGAGGGGTGTCATCTCAAGCTCGCTGATGGACAGGCCGAACATTCCCGACGATCCTGAGACACCGGAGGATGAAGGGTTCAATGCATACAAGGATAATGCCTACAAGGCGTTTGCCAATTATACACTGAGATATATCCCCAGGTCCCTGGATATCATTCAGGCGCACGATTACGAGCGATATGAGGGAGGCTTCTACAATCTTTCGGTGGACCATCTCGACGATTCCACCTTGCCGACCCTGATCAGTAACGGGTGCTCCTTCTTCACCTTCGCCGGACAGTCCTTTTACGATGTCGATGCAGGCAACAGCCCGCCCCTGGCATATTCCCTGGCCCACTATCGTGTGGATTCGGGCACTGTTCCGGGCGCATCAGGTTACGGTCTGGCGTTGACATACGAGGATGTGTGGAACCTGTCCAACGGAAATCGACTTCCCGTTGTTTACATCTCATCATGTGATTCCGCCAATTTCTCCGACCCGGGAGATAGGAGCCTTGAGGGTCTCGTCTATGCTCCGGATGGAGGAGCCATATGTTTCATAGGGTCAACAGGTGTTTCATGGAGGGGAGAGGGAGAGGACTATTCCCTGGGGAACTGGTATCTCATTTCCCGGTTCTGGGACAGGATGATGTTAACGAACCGCCCGGGTGATTCGCTCTACTGGCTGAAGCAGGATTATGTAAGGACCAAATGGGGAGAGTTCGCCACGAAGGAGGTCTTTCTGATAGAGCTCTACACATACAATTTCATGGGGGACCCTGCCTTGAGGGCCTGGATAGGTGAACCCGCTGTTGTGAGGATACAGAACACCTCTTCGGAGCATTATGCGGGAGGCGACACCTTCGATCTGAGGGTAACGAACCGTTTCGGCTCTCCCGTAGCAAATGCCGAAGTCACCTTCTATCTGAATACCACAGGTGAGGTCTTCAGCTCGGTCACGGGTCCCGATGGAAGGGCTGCCGTCTCAACCTCCTTCTCATCAGGCGGAACCGGAAAGATAACCGTCACGGGGAGGAACATCATACCGGAAGTGATGGAGGTCACCATATCGGATCAGCCCATGGACCTGTATGTTGACGGGGACAGTCTGGGCTTGGCGCCCCTTCCGTTAACGGAGGGTGCTGAGGCTCGGTTGAGCGTGAACGTATCGAACATCGGGGGCAGGGATGCAGTATCGGTGAGGGTTGTTGTCGTTCCGGAACAGTTAACCACGGATCCCCTGGATTGGCCGGAACCTGTATCCGAGATCGTAATGGATCTCGCGGCGGCCGAGACCCGAACTCTCGAGTTCCTTCTGCAGCCGTTCAGGTCATGGGCCTATCTGTCGGTAGGAATCGTCCCTCCGGAGGGGGAGATAAACATAGAAAACAATGTTGGAACGTTGAAGATCGATGTCAACGCGAGACCGAGGTTCCTGTCAACCGGTATTCTCGAGATGCAGGAGGACCAGGAAGGTGGGGGGACGTTCGACCTGTCTGAAATGGTCTATGACCCCGACAACGATCCGGTCACCCTTGTATACGGCATCGGGACGGGAGCTCCTGACTGGTGCAGGATCGAGGGGCACATTCTGTTTGTGAATCCTCCCGTCAACTGGTCGGGGACCTTCGATGTCCCGCTCAGGGTGTCGGACCTTCTTTCCCAGGACACAAGGACAGTGACGATATTCGTCTCGCCCGTGAACGATCCTCCCTCCCTGTCGGGCCTGGAAAGCAATTATGAGCTCATGGTGGACAGGCCATTCACACTTGTCATGAGAACCGTGGATGCTGAGGGGGAAGCCGTAAGAGTGAGTGTCGCTTCCGACCTTGAAGGCCTTGAGATATCCGGCAATACCCTGAGGTTCCTCCCCTATCCGGATGATGTCGGTGTGCACAACGTCTCCCTCCACGTGAGTGATCCTTCGGGTGGGAACATGACCTACAACATCACGTTCACCATACTCCCGAATTCCGGCAATCTCTATTTCCAGGAACCGTCCGTGCACCTGCCCGATGCGAAGGTTGGAAGAGAGTTCCGTTATACCATCCGTATCGGGGGGGACCTTTCGAAGAATGCCACGTTCTCCGACGACTCCCCCCTCTTCGAAATAGACGAAACGACGGGCGAGATTCATTTCACTCCCTCATCCTCGGATACGGGGGAGCATTGGGTGACAATAACGGTGAGAGCCGGGAACGAGACGGTAAGCAGGACATTCCTCTTGAAGATCGTGGAACCAACGGAAAGGGATATGACCATACTGTGGATACTTGGTATAGTGGCGGCTCTGCTTTTGGCAGGGATCCTTCTGATCCTGCTGTGGAGAGGACCCCAGGTCGAACAGTACGGACTCGAGGAATGAACGGCCCCTCCCCTCTCTCCTTAAATATGAAGATTCGGTAAATACACAGAATTCTGACTCTTTTGTTTTGAGCACCCCTTCCAGCACGGGATTTATACTCATGAGATCTCTTTCCCATTAGTTGGCCGGTCCCAACATTTATCTAGTAATCCTTACCTTTTATTTTCATGATTGGCAAGATTCATTCCGGTCGTGACACTGCAGTGACGATGCTGTCGTTTCTCGTTATGATGATAATTGTGAGCCCGGCCGGTCCGGAAGGGATCCTCTTACCCGGAAGGGGGATCATCGTTCACCTTTCCGGAAATGTGGAGGATGATACCGGAGCTGCCGTGTCGGATGCGCTGGTCGTTGCCTTGAACATGAACGGAAGCGTTCTCGATTCGGCTTACACGAATCTCACGGGGGAATTCCGGCTGAACATGACCCTTGAAACACTCGGTACGCCCCTGAACCTGATGATAATCAAGGAAGGTTTCTTCCAGAAGCTTGTGGAAGAGACGCCCGGCTCCGTGAACGAGAAGATCGGTACGGTGACCATAACACCCCTTCCCGAAGAGACGGAGAACGTATCGGGGCACATCAGGTATCCCGATGGGGCTCCTGTCGAGGGAGTTGATATGACAATCGAATACGACGGTCCCGAAGGGATGCACAGATACGAGGGATCGACCGGAAGCGAAGGAGAGTTCTCCTTCAGGGTCTTCCCTGCCGATTACGATGTTCGCGGAACCCTTTCCAACATATCGGTCGTGGAAGAGGAATTGACCGTGAACCCGGGTGAGGGACCTTATATTCTGAACATGACGATCGACCATATTCCCCCCATCGATTCGCTTCTCAGGGGTTATGTCACCGATGGTGATGGTGCGGTCGCGGGGGCCGTCGTGGGTCTCAGGAACCTGTCTCTGGAGATGGGAGCCTACGCTCTCACCGGCCCTG
>NJDO01000131.1 GCA_002254385.1 Thermoplasmatales archaeon ex4484_6
AGCGTTCGCAAGTCCCCCCCTTGTAAGGTCCTTTGCAGCGGCCACCCCTCCTTCCCGGATGGACCTGTCCATGAGTCCGTTCAGGGGGGCCACGTCGGATGATACATCCGTATCGAAACCGTAACCTTCCCTGAAGGACACGAGGGCGATGCCGTGGTCTCCCACATGTCCAGTGAGTATGATATGGTCCGATGGTCTCACGGAGTCATCCCTCAGCCAGGATTGACCCTTGGGTCTTTCCAGTTCATTAACCCGTGCAAGAGAGAGGCATTCCATGAGGGACGGGTGTCTGTATCCGATACCTGCCGTGGATGTTATCATGCCCTTGATGCCGCCCGACTCCACGACCTTCGTGTCACCCGTGATTATCCTTACTCCCGCCTTCAACGCTGCAGCGCCCAGGGAATCGGATATCCTTTCCAGGGTGTCGATTGGAAGCCCCTCCTCGATGACCATTGAGAGGGCCATGGCCTCTGGTACGGCTCCCACGACCGCCAGATCGTTCACGGTCCCGCACACGGAAAGTGAGCCGATGTCCCCTCCCGGGAATTCAAGCGGCCAAATGGTGTGGGCATCTATGGTAAATGCAAGGTCACCGACCGATGCGGAATCATCGAGAAGCTCCGCATCCAGACCACCTCTGTCGATCGGGGCTCCTTTTCTGAGCCTGGGAAGGACGATATCTCTCAGAAGCTCCTGCATGAGCTCTCCTCCCGCGCCCTGTCCCATCTGCACCCTGTCGTCTTTCTCCATGTTACAACACCACTTCTCACCCCGAAGGGGGAGGTTCCTCATCAATATTGTCCCCTGCCCTTTTCGGGGAGAGGGTCCTGTTGATTATCATCATCACGATCAGGGAGAATATGACCAGCAGAAGTGAGACGGAGAGAAGGATGATGGGCAGAAGCCTTCCCACACCGGACGAGCCGGAGGCTCTCACCTTGCCCGATGCGGATATCTCCATCTCGCCGGCATAGGTCCCGTTCAGAGCTTCCCCCGTTACCAGGAGACGTATATTCAGCTTATCGTTCGCCGCAAACGATCCCTCGAGGGGTATCTCGAGTTCCGAGATGGATGCCGGTGCCACGAGCAGCCCCCTCTCCCCGATGATCGAGGATGTATTGGCATCCGCAGGGGAGATCAGATATGACAGCCTTATGGGAGCGTCATTCACTATCCTGACCTTGATCCATCCACCGTTCTCCTCCAGCCGGATCTCGGATATCTCCGCGCTCCACGGCATCTCGTTCCATCCCCAGATCGATACCATGATCGTGACGGAGTCGGTGACCGGTGTGTTGTTATTGTCCCTCACTTCCAGGAGGATACGGTGCTCCCCGGGTGAGAGCACGGCGTAGAGCGTTTCGCTGTGACTGCCAAGAATGTTGAGCGCCCCGTCCCTGTCGGAGAACCATCGGAATGTGAGATTGTCACCGTAGGGAATGTCGGGGTCGGCGGCATCTGCATGGAAAAGGACCGGTACGCCGGGAATAAGGACAGAGCCGTTTATGGGTGAGAGGATGGAGACCCTGGATGGAGGATCCGGGACTTCCTGAACTATGACACCCACGATGAGGAACGAGGATTCCTCACCGTCCGAGGCCTGAATCCTCACGAATCCCTCACCGGCCTGGTCCGGCCGCGGCTCTATGATGAGCATCCCGTTCTCGATCCTGGAAGGGAATGGATAGCTGTCCTGTATGATCATGACGATGGTGTCTCCGTCCGGGTCAGATGCCACATCTTCAAGGGGTATCGAGAAAGGTCCGCCGTCCTCCACCAGCGATACGAGCTGGAGGTTCCCGTTGAATACGGGTTCCCTGTTGTAATGCAAGGTCCTGACACGGACGGGTCCGGCCATCTCCGAGGTGGGGCCGTCATCGTCAACCGCAATTGCACCGTATTCATAGCTTGTGTTGTCTGACAGACCGGTATCCAGGTAGTAGAAGGAGAGTCTTGACACCTCTGCTATCATTACGAAGTCGGAGTCACCGCTTCTCCTCATTATCCTGTAGTGAGAGATATCCTGGATAAGGGGTGGATCCCACATGATCTCTATGGAATTGTTGGTCTTCGGGGTGGCCCTCAATGAGCGCGGAGGGGGCGGGGGAACGGAATCGGTTGGAACGGCCGAGATGTTCTCGGTCCTCCCTGACGTCCTTGACGATCCGTCGACCGTCATCAGGGATATGTTGTATGATACATTGTTCAGAAGGCCGCTTATGGTGACCCTGTTTTCCGGAAAGGGAACGTCCATCAGTGTCTGGAAGCCCCCCTCCTTTCCGAACAGCACGTATGTCCTGTTCACATCCTCGCCCCGGAACTCCCAGGAGACCAGCAGCGCCCCTCCCTCCGGGACGGGAGAGATACGGATGTTCACCGGCGGAAGCGGGGCCTGGTCCACGCGGACCATGGAAGGTCTGGACCATCCCCTGTAACCGAATTCGTTGAATGCGGAAACCCTGAAATGAAGAGTGGCGTTGGGATTGTCCTCGGTTACCAGCCCGTTCCCCCTCACCGACCATGATGTGACCGAGCGGTCAAAAAAGGGAGATGTGGATCTCTGCACTAGGTAACCATCTGCATCATGCTGCTCCGTCCACGTCAGGTTGACCGAGCTGCTGCCCTGTGAATATGTGGCGATAAGGTCAGGTATATCGGGCATCAGCCAGAACCGGTCCTTCATGAGCGGGTACATATCCCTGCCAAGGTACGGTATGTCCGTATCCCCGATCCCGTCACCGGCAACCCTGTCTCCGGTTCCGTCATCCAGGCCCCTGTATGACGAATAATGGTTGCCTTCCCTGAGGTCCTGATTGTACCAGCTTGAGAGGACCTGCCCTTCCACGATATATTTGCAGCTGCGAAAGGAATTATGGTACAGGAGGCAGTCGGAATCGTCGATCACGGCCCTTGTACAATCGACGAACCTGTTCAGGGTAATTGTCAGAAATCTCGGTTTGACCAGTGCCCTGGAGCAGGAATCGAATGTGGAATTGATGAGAAGACCCGAGGTGACCCCTTCCAAACCGTCCGTGTATCTGAAATGACATCCCCTTGCTATCAGTGGGGACGAATCGAAGTAGCATTTCCCCGACTCGATGATAGAGTCGATCAATTCCACCCCGCCTTTCGAGGATATGGGTAGTTCTGAACCGTTGATCAGGGAGGACCTCAAGTAAAGGGTGGTTGAAGGGCCGACATATATCCCGCCGCTGCAGTTCTTCATTGTCAGATTCACAAGTTCCAGCGAACCCTGGAGGATCCGTATCCCGGATTCGCTGTCCGCTATCATGATATCCGATATGCTCAGAAGGGATCTGGAGTAGGACTCCAGTACCGGGATGGAGGCATTGGCGGAACCGCTGATCCGGAGATCCTTGAGTTTGTCGTCGTCCTTGACATACAGCGTGCAATTCTCCATTTCAGTGTCCATGACGGACATCCTGGTGTCCGTGGTGTAAGGGTTGCCGATCCTAAGCCCCCTGAGGAATGAGCGGCCGATGTTCACCCTCGAACCCTCGTTCATCAGGATGTTCCGATCATCCGTTCCGTTGAACAGGACCATCGAGGAATCGGAACGGGATCCCGGATCCCCGTCAAGATCCGTGATGTTCAGTGTACCGTTGACCATCACGTATTCGCTCTGGCCGTCCAGAATGAGGGTGGTGTTCCTCAGTTCCAGGGTTCCCGATATCTCGAGAACACCCGAGATAATGACGGTGAGGTTCTCCCATACCACACTTTCATTCTCCGGGATGAGGAGGTGCTGAAAATATGAAGTCCCTTCACTGCCATCTTCGGGGGGCTCGTCCGCCGCACCCTGGAGCATCATTGTGGAGGAAAGGATGAGCAATGCCCACAGAAGAGGTATCCGTCTCACATCCGTTCAATGGATGGCCCCTCTATTTGAGCTTTGTTGTACATCCCGTCATCCCAGCGGACCCGATAATTTTCTTCCCATGTCGGTGACGGAGTAAACAACGAACCTCCCCATCCTTCTGGAGGTTACTATGCCCGAGGATTCGAGTTTGGAGAGGTGGAACGATAGAAGGTTGGGGGCCATACCAGTAAGGTATGCGAGCATGGATGGGGTCATGTCCGAGAAGTTGAGAAAGTACAGTATCTCTATCCTCCTTCCCGCGGACAGCAGTGAATATATTCTTTCCATTCTCTTAAGGGTGGATGGATCCGGGGAGAGCTTCCTGACACCTTCGAGACCCCCGAATTCCTCGAGCTCCTCCCCCACTCCGTCCGGGATGTCGGGCTCATCCATGCCGGATGAGGCATGTATGGATTATTCAATCTTTTCATCTTTTTGGAAATTCAAAGCATCCGGTCGATCCGTTCTTTGAATACACTTCAATTCCTCTTTCACACAATACCCGAGGGGTGGGGGTTAAAGGTTCGGATACGAATGTATCATCATTCGTGTCCAAGTTTTCATTCGGACATCATCGGGTCCGTCATCCCGGTATACGAGCTAGAAGTGGGTTCCGAGATCCCATGGGAAGTAGGCATTGTACTGCAGGGGCCCCGATAGAAGCAGAAAGCTCCATGCGGTCCTTCCACCGGATGCGAACGCAAACGGGGCCGCCCACATGAGGTACCACGGGTGGTACTGTGCGGATACGAGCAGGAGGAGAAGGATGACCATCGTGATGGTGGATGGAAGGTTCCACCCGGGTATGAGCCATCTCATCCTGTGACGTCGTCTCTTCGGTCCAGCGTCCCTTCTCGACGTCAAGATGATCCGAAAAGAGAGAAGTATGAATGCAAGGGATGCAAGGATCGAGAGGACGCCTGCTGCGGAGATCAGGGGTCCCGTGGTATCAGCAAGGATCACGATCACGGTTGAACCGGTGGGTACAAGGGACAGGGAGGCCAATCCCAGCAGAACGGGTGTGACTCCCCTCCTGGAGCCGTCGAAACGAGTCCCATGTATGCCAAAAGAACGAGGACCATAACAACGGGATCGAAGTGGCCGGAAAGTCCGACCTCGAGGAATGCCAGGGGCCACAATGCATAGGCGAAGGCCCCCGTTCTCCATCCGAATCCCGAGAGGTTCGCTTCCTTCGACCTCTCTCCGATCATGTACATCAGCGGCGGGATCAGCGAGTTGAAGACCACGAACACTGCCCTGAAGGAGATTGGGGAGGGGCCGAACAGGGTTGATACGAGCCCCACCATCCATACGTAGAGCGGGGGTTTGTTCACTTCGAAGTCGCGGTAGGGGATAAGCCCTTCACGGAGCGCCTCGCCCCGGAACTGGAGCCTCAGGATGTCCTGGGAGAAGTTGGGGTCCTCAAGGAGAAGCAGGAGCTGGATGATGAGGGGAAGGAAGAATAGAACGAGAAGGGTCCACCCTTTTCCCTTGGAATGGAGTTCGGTGATGAAACCGGATCTGAGAGCGGACAGGATGCAGAGGAAGAAGACTGCGAGGTCCGCTGCGGCAAGGAGATGGAAGAGGCCCCATGTCCAGGAGGCCATGACCGTCATGAAAAAGAGCAGAAGGTGAAGAATGAAGGAGATCTCGAACACACGTCTTCTCTCCGACATCCGAGTCAGGAAATCCCCCAAACGCCGGGTGGTGTCCGCGAGGGAAGATCGATGATCCGGTGCGGTGTACCGTTCATTCATGCCCGATGAGATGGATGTGTCAGGTGTAGCTTCCTCTTCCATCGGAACCGTGTAGGTTATGTCGGTAGAAAAGGATTGCCTATATCCGGTCGTTCGGGGGGATCGATTTCACAGGGCCCAGTTCTTCTGGGCAAGTTCGAGGAACTTCGTTTTCTCGTCGGCGGACATGACGCTCGTCACGACGTCAACATCCCCCTCATCGGCCAGAGCTTCCCTGATCATGGCCTCCAGCTGTCCCCTGATTGGTATCTCGGCAAAAGGTACCTTCATCTCGACCGAGAGCTTCCCGTCGGTCCGGTCGATCCTCCCTATCATCCCGAGCTCCACGAGGCTGCTGTTGATCTCCGGATGCTTCACAAGTGAGAGCTTCTCCAGTGTTTCCTTCATATAATTCCCCTGATATGTTGAGCGATCGGGGTATAATAATAATTTCCCGAATCCTCGAGGTGGGGACCTTCCGGCCCCGATGACCGCGAACGATCCCTCCCCGTATCCCTCCTTGAACGATTCGACCTCATCTACGGATTCGGATCCCCTGAAAATCGTCATGTTGGATTTGAGATCCGTGAAACCCCTTATGGAAAAAAGCTCGTTTCACGAATTCCCGTGGCCGTGCATGAAAAGGAGGGTGATCATATCCGAATTATCTCCCTATCCTTATTCGATCCCCTGTTCATCTGTTCGGATATCAGGTTCGACCGATCCCTCAATCTTTCCAGTGCATTCCGGATGTTGGTTTCATTTGAGACCACGATACAGTATTTCTTTCTCATGCGGATTATATTTTTGCCCATTGCACAACAGAGCAGAACATGTGCGTCCTTGAGGATCTCCGAGACCGACCTTGCTTTTTCGGGGTCCCCATGTTCCCTCTCTTCCGGAGATGTGTTTTCAACCTTCCTGATAAATGTGATGGTTCCGGTATCCATGTCGATATCGTATATCATGTATATCTTGGCAGACCCGAAGTGTCCGCTGATCAGAGTTTCCTCATCATCCGTTGCACAAGCGATCCTTATCTTGCCTGTCATCGAGATACCCCTTTCCCTTGTAATCATTGTTTCTCTTCATGGAGGTCCGGACGTCAATTGGGCAATTCTTCCGCCTCAAATGCTTCATTCATCTCCATTTCGTGGACCACCCAGGATGATATTATCGTAGATCACTCCCCGTTGGGATGAGGTGCAATACCCGGTTCATTAAAAAACCTTGCTTTCGCTGATGTTACCTTGAATTCGGTGAAATACACGGGCGGACTCTATCTGATGCGCTTCATCCGGTATGTCCTGTATCCTGTCAGGACCTTCATGGAACCCAGCTCGCGGATCTCCGAATCGAGATCGTGATCGCCGGTGTCGACCCTCAGAGCATCGGTCCTCTCGAGTTTCTGGGGGACCGAAACGACCAGTATGTTCTCTACACCTATCCTTCTTACAACCTCGGGACTTATCTGAAGATTCCCCCTCCCCAGAAAGAATCCCTGCCCACCGATCGGGGACACGATTATCCGTATCGGGGCGTCTCCCTGCTGTTCGATGAGTTCGAGAAGGCCCCTCTCGTCAAGGTCCCTGCCAACCTGTTCTCTCCCCTTTATGGCATCAACACCCAGATGGGTCTTCTCGATACCCAGTTCCTCCCCGATCCTCTTCAGGGTCCCGCCAGGTCCCAGAATGAAAAGGGTGTCGGGTTCCTCCTCCACCCTCTCCCTGACATCGTCCGCTATCTCCTCCAGGAAGCTCTCTATCCCCTCCTCCTCGACCACGAACTTTCCCGTCTGGATGAAGGCCGGTTCGTAGAGGGTCTTTGCCATTCCGAACAGTCTTATGTTCCAGTCCCCTTTGCGGTATCTCTCCTCGTCGAGGTCCATCACCTCTCCCTCGCCGGTGGTCATCTCGCCCCTGAGGTAGAATTCCATAAGCTCCCCGGAGATGGAAGGGTCCACCGCGAAAACTCCGGAATGCATCTTCACGCCGGCGGGAATGCCGAACATGGGAACGTCCCCTATCACCGGGAGGATATCCCTTGCCGTACCGTCACCACCGCAGAACCATACGAGCTCCGCTCCCGCATCCACGGCCTTCCTGACGGTTTCCCTGGTATCCTCCGGTTTGGAGCTTCCCCCGAATGAATGGATAACGTCGAAGGACCATAACGGATGCGTGAGCTCCCTGAGAAGATCTTCACCCATGGGACCCGATGCGGTAAGGAAGAGCACCTCTTCCTTGACCCTGTGCCTGTCGAAAGCCTCCTTCAAACGCGACAGGGCCTCTCTCGCCCT
>NJDO01000132.1 GCA_002254385.1 Thermoplasmatales archaeon ex4484_6
CATCATGGAGATGCCGCATGAGGCGGAACCGCTCGTGGACCATTCCCCGCCCTCACCGAGCGTATGGGAGCTAGACCATGCCGAGGACGTGACTGCCTGAACCACCGGACGGTCGAATCCGGGGATGTCCTCCGCAACAAGGGAATCCGTGTCCCCGGCCATTGTCAGCGATAGACCGCCTTTGACACGAAGAGGGCCCCCGGAGGCATCCATCTCCAGTACAAGCTCGAGAGAGGCTTCCCCGCAAAGGATGGGGGAAACCGTTATCGGGACACTCCTCCCGTCAAATACCTCTCCGATAATATCCTCCCCCCGGGGGAACAGGGAAACGTTGCACAGTGCGGAACGGTAGGTCACGGAAATGGAGTTGTTCCCCCAGGGGTCATCGACATAGCTCCTGTTCTTGAACGATAGGTGGAAGGACGTGCCTCCGATCTTGAGATCGAAGGATCCGAGCACATCGATTGTGGAGGCCCCGTCCAGTTTTGTCCACACCCTCAGCATCAGATCCCTATTCCCCTGAAATGCTGTTACATCCGATATGCCCCGAGTGCCTTCCACGTTGAAGCTCCCCGAAAGGGTCGGTATATCGATATAGCCTGTGGAATTGTAGCATTTCAGATCGGTGTCGAAATGGACCTCTCTCATGTCCAGACCCGATATCCAGCCCGGCACCTCCCTGACATCCATGAGGAAATGGTAGGGATCGAGGGGGATCCTCGCGAACGAGGAGTTCACGGTCATGCGGTTGCTTCCCGGGGGAAGCCCTCCAATGTCGATCCGGGTCTCGAAATCACCACCGCCCACATAGGGAACGAAAACGGCAGAGTTGTTATCATCCTGATAGTAGACCCTGTAGTGACGGGGGTCGCCCCCGATGTCGAATCTCGTATGGACGGGAACCTCGAGGGGGATCCCGGCCAGATAGGTTCCGAGTTCTTCCCTGTTCGGTGTCATGTCAAGCTCCGAACCCACTTCAATGACCCTTGGGAGCTGAAGGAACATGGTGGCCACATTGTTCTCACCTGTCGATTCCTCTCCCGTGGACGACGGATCGACGATCGCCCATAAACGGTGAAGATCCGTGGGTAATGGATCCCATTCCGTCTCCAGGGAGTAGGACCCCCCCTCATCCAGCGAGGGGAGTGTCAACCTTCCGATAGTGCTCGTGTTCCCGTGAATCAAATCGTACTCGTCAAGGAGAAGGATGACGCACTCGTCCGACGAGGAGGTGCCCTCGTTGCTCACCGTCAGATGTATTGTGTAACCCCCTGCCTCGAGGGGCTCGGCGGAAAGTTCCTCGATGACAAGGTCGGGAAGGTCCATGTCAGCCCGGAACGATGAGATGCTGCCCGACATCATGCCGGACAGCATGATGAGAACAAGGGCGATTGTGAAAACGGGTGGGATGTTCTTCCTCATCACGCTGTCAATGGTGGAAGGGATTAAAAACTTACCTTGAGCGGGAGCCGGTGTCCCGCACCGGGGTCGACCCATGGAGATCCCCCGTGACGATCGCCGAGGGAGAGAATTGTGTAAGGGGGATTCATTCATCGGAGATGGCTTTCCTCTCGCTTCTTTTGACAACATCTTACCCTACATTCTTTTATATGAAAACCACTTTCGCCCAGAAAGTATCCGTTTCCATCGATTCGGATGATGACGGAGGTAGCATCCCATGCCAGAAAAGATCGAAGCTCTCGTGGACGGAGGAAAGGCCTCGGCCGGTCCACCCCTTGGTCCAGCGCTCGGGCCCCTCGGGGTCAATATCGGACAGATAATCGCCGAGATAAACAGCAGGACCAAGGATTTCGAGGGTATGAAGGTCCCTGTCGTCGTATTCGTAGATCCAAAGACCAAGGAATTCAGCATCACCGTTGGCACACCCCCGACATCATCGCTCATCATGCAGGAGCTCGGTATAGAGAAGAGCCCGGGTGACGATTCGGGAATGGCCTCCGTGAACCTTCCGTTCGAGAAGGCCGTAAAGGTTGCAAGGATGAAAAGGGACACACTTCTCTCCGTCAGACTGGAAGAGGCCGTGAAAGAGGTTCTCGGAACGGCGGTCTCCATGCACATATCCGTCGACGGAAAGGACCCGAAGGAGGTACAAAAGCTTATTAATGAGGGCCATTATAGGGCCCTCCTCGACGCCGAGTGAAGTGTCGATCACGATCTGTTCCGATGTAGGAGGGATATTGTTCCCGCCGCACTACACGGGGTGAAAGAATGGCAGACGAGAAATTGGTAAAGGCCGTCAAGGAGGCTCTCGAGAGGGCCCCCGAGAGAAAGTTTCTGGAATCGGTGGAGCTTGCCATCAATCTGAAGGATGTGGACCTCACCAATCCGAAGAACAGGCTCACGGAGGAGATCATCCTTCCAAACGGACGTGGCAAAGAGGTCAGGGTGGGCATCTTCGCGACACCGGAAATGCAGGAAAAGGCAAAAGGGGTCGCGGACCTCATCATTCCTCCCGAGGAGATCTCTGCGATGAAGGATGAAAAGTCCGAGACAAAGAAGAAGGTTTCCGAGATAGATTTCTTTCTCGCGGAAGCTCCCCTGATGGCACAGATAGGAAAGAGCCTCGGTGTCATACTGGGACCAAGGGGGAAGATGCCCAGGCCCGTTCCGCCGGGGGCGGACCCGACCGGAATGATAGCGAATCTGAGAAAGACCGTCAAGGTGAGGACCAAGGACAGGAGGACCTTCCATGTCCCCGTTGGAACCAGGAACATGGCTCCTGAACAGATAGCGGAGAACATAGAGGCGGTCTTCAACAGGATAAGAACGAAGCTGGAAAGGGGTCTGATGAACATCCATTCGGCCTATGTGAAAACCTCCATGGGCCCTGCCGTTAAGCTGGAACTGAGGTGATGCAGATGGCACACGTTGCGGATTGGAAAAAGGACACGGTTGCCAAACTTCGGAACATCATCAAGGACCACAAAACTGTGGCGGTCGTGAGAGTCGACCGTATCCCCGGTGTTCAGCTGCAGAACCTGAGGGCCCATCTCAGGGACAGGATGAGCTTCATGGTTGCGAAGAAGACCCTGATCAAGCTCGCACTGGAGAGCATGAAGGACGAGAAGCCCGGCGTTGAGAAGCTCACCGACATTCTCGACGGGCAGGCTGCCATCCTCGGGACGGACATGAATCCGTTCTCCCTCTACAAAATCCTGAACTCCAACGTACAGCCCATGCCCGCAAAGGGAGGGGAGGAAGCACCCGAAGATATCAGGGTGGAAGCGGGAGAGACCTCATTCCCCCCCGGCCCCATAGTGGGTGAGCTGGGGAAGGTGGGCATCCCTGCAGCCATAGACAAGGGCAAGGTCATCATAAGGAAAACCGTGACCCCGGTGAAAAAGGGCAATGTGATATCAAGGGACCTTGCGCTCGCCCTGACCAAGCTCGAGATATTCCCGTTCCAGGTAGGGATCGCACTGGACGGTGCATGGGAGGAGGGGCTGATTTACAGGCCCTCCGACCTTGACGTCGACATGGACGCTTACAAACAGGATCTGATCACCGGCGCACAGCTGGCCATGAACCTCGCAGTGTTCACTGCGTACATGACACCGAAGACGGCCGTGCCCATTATCCGGAAGGCAAGGATTCAGGCATTGAACCTTGCCGTGAACACCGGCATACTGAATAAGGATTCTTCGGACCTTATACTCTCCAAGGCCTACGGAGAGATGCTCGCTCTGGCGGGCATCATGAGCGCGGAAGCGCTCGATGAAGACCTCCGGGCCCTTGTCGCGGGTGCCGCGGCAGCCCAGCCTGCCTCAGCGGCTCCCGGGGAAGCAGCTTCCGGTGAGGAAGCTGCCACCGGTGACGGGGGAAAAGAGAAGGAGGCCGAGGAGGAAGAAGTGAGCGAAGAGGACGCAATGGCGGGACTTGGAGCTCTCTTCGGCTGAAAGGTCGAAGGTCGAATGAATGCGAGAAGATCAATAAAAGGAGGAAGACAAATGGAATACATCTACGGAGCCCTTCTACTTCACTCTGCGGGAAAGCCCATAAACGAGGGCGACCTGACAAAGGTGCTCGAAGCTGCTGGCGTCTCGGTCGAGGCTGCCAGGGTCAAGGCTGTGGTCACATCCCTTGAGGGTGTGGACATCGAGGAGGCCATGAAGACGGCCGCCGTTGCAGCCGCACCCGCGGCCGCAGCTCCCGCTGCAGCAAGCGGCGAGGCAGCCCCTGCAGAGGAAAAGAAGAAGGAAGAGAAGAAGGCCGAAGAAGAGGAAGCTCCCTCGGAAGAGGAAGCCATGGCCGGACTCGGTGCCCTCTTCGGTTAAAAAAAACACACAAATGTAGATCGAGGGGCGGGGAGACCCCGCCCCATATCTTTTTTTCTGGAGCGAATGGAGATTCATCGATGTTCATTCCCAACGAGAGGGAGTGATGGGATCCTTCCGGCGATCGAGAGGTCGATTTCCACCATCATAAGAATGAGCAGGATCAGGATGGCTACAAGAATCACCAGGGAAATGGCAAGCAGGACCACTATACCATTGTCGTTACCGGATAGATCCGATTTGGTCGTATCCAGATTCTTGTCCATGACCTCCAGGTCATTCATTATCTCCTCCAGCTTTTGGAGGGCCTCGAGAGAGAGAACAATCTGCGAGAGATGATCGGAGATGGTTCCATTCACGATTTCCAGCTCTTCAAGCAGGGAGGATAGCGTTGAAGCATGCCTTTGGGCCTCTGATCCGTTCAGGGACACGAGATCGTCCCTGAGATCTGAAATCCGGGATCGTATTTCAGATATTGTTACATTGTTCAGATCCTCAATTAGCCGGTCTGAAGCTTCCTGTGCCCTCAATATCTCGATCCTGTCCGATGTACCCGTCCGATTCATCCCTTCCAGGTATGACCGGATGTCCGAGAGCTCCCCCACGACCTCCGTTCTGAATGATTCCGTGTCGTTCTGAATTTCAGCGAGATGATAGTGCAGTGAGGCATTCACAACCTCCAGGTAGAGAGTCATCTGATCCGACCTGAGTTCAATGTATTCCCGCAGGGCAGAGATGTTCTCGTACATTTCCCTTTCAAGTCGTTCCAGCCTCATGGACAGGTTTTCACCCAGGTCTTCGAGCCCGGAATTCAACTCAGCAATCCCCGTGTCGATATCCGAAAGCATCGAATCCACATCATCCAGCCGGGAGAATACCGCCGAAAGACCCACCGTGATCGCGGACTGCAGTGACGAGTTCATTCCCTCGATCCTCGAGGTCAGGTTCGATTCCGTCCTTCCGAGCCTTACGATGATTTCATCAAGCAGGAGTCCTGCCGAGACGTTGAGGTGATCCACATCATTCTGCAGGTGCTTGACCCTGTCGAGGATCTCCCGGATCGTCATGTTCTGGTAATCGAGGTCTGCCGACCAGCTGCTGATACTCGATAATGTCGTATTGATGTCCTCCAGCTTCCCATGGAGGCTGCTGCCGGATACGGTGAAATTGTAAGTGTCCCGTGCCCACCAGAGGAGCTCCCCCTTCATGTATCCGAATGCGGTGACGTTGAGCAGATGACCGCCTTCCTCGACATCGCTGGGGAGCGGGAACGTCAGGACCCATTGTACGGACTCGGGATATGTACTGTTGGATATGAAATAGATGGGACCCGAGGGACTGTTGCAATTAATCCTCAGGGCCACGGTATCAAATGGCGGGGTGTTGATATTGGTGTCAATCATTGCTGTGACCGTCTGGTCGGGAGAATAGCTGTTCTCGGCCGTCTCGACGGATATGAAGTCTCCGGAATCGATCCTGTTGTTGACGAGCAGCCGGACGGTGTCGTTGATATCCGGTCCGAACCTCCTGAGGGCGGAGGCCGTCACACGGATATATGAATCCTCTTCAAAGTCGGTGGTATCCAGTATGAACTGGTATGGTTCCGAATAATCCGTGAATGAGATATTGCCGTTCACGAGGAAGTCGACCCTTGCGGTATCGGGGGCGGTGGAAACAGCTTCGATAAGTATCTTTCCGCTCACCACATCTCCGTTTTCCTGACTTGTTATGAGAATATCTCCGACATCCGTCCCGGAGGGTGCCATCAAGGGATACATATCCTTTGCCCCGCTTCCGAGATCGAAAGGCGCATCTCCCATTCCGTCGCTCCCGTAGATGTCCTGATCAGGGCCCGAAAATCTGTCAGTTCCCGTGTAATCGCTCCAGTAGTTCCCGCCTCCGGGATACGGCAGGTTCCAGCTGTTCCCCGTATTCGGACTTACCTGAGGCCCCCCGTTCCCGTTGAACAGGAATGAGTTGTTGTGGATCAGAGCGTTGTCCCCCGAGGTCTCGAAGGTTATCGCACTCCCCGAATTTTCCAAGAAAGTGTTCGATCTGATGATCGAGTTGGGATTGCTTCGGACATATATCCCGGAAGAACCATTCAATATCTCATTATCCTCCACAACAGAATCGGAACCCTGCCGGAGAAAAAGGTGATACCAACCAGCATCAAGAAAATCGTTGGATATGAAAGAGATCCCGTCCGTCCTCAAGGCATCGACACTGCAGCTGCAGGACCTGAAGGTGTTTTCCGACACGTTTGTATGCCAGGTATCGCTCTCCAGCAGGCCGGTAAACGATGACGATATCGAATTATTCAGGATCTTCACCCTGAGAGAGTAGTAGTTCGTTATACCGCCAAAATTATATGAATCGATGATATTCCCCTCGATAAGCGCGTCGTTCCCCGTATCCAGCCTGATACCTTCGTTCCCTGTTTTCAGGTCATTTCCACTGATCGTGTCATTGTTCGAGTTCGAGATGTGTATTCCAGTGTAACATTCGCTCACATTATTGCTCTCGAATTTGTTTCTTCCCGAGTTGGAAACCTCCACTCCGTATGAGCAGTTGAATACCGTGTTGTCCCTCACGATGTTGAAGGAACAACGGTTAATTGAAATGCCCCAGGAACTCGATTCCACCGTGCAGTTCGTCACAACGGTTCCGTCTGTATCAACGTTCGTGAAGATACCGGTTCCCGTGGTCCGTCTCACTTCCGATCGATCGACGATGTTCGATTCCGATCTTGAATAGATGTCCACGCCGAAATTGCCGTTATCATTGATGGTACATCTCCTGATTATGTTGTTGTCCGAATAACTGTATAATCCAACCCCGGTATAGGAATTGTTGCTCAGGTCCGAATCAATTATCAGATTCTCGGACCCGCTGAATATCAAAATACCCCTGTGGTTCGAATGTGAGTATATGTTCTCTATTCTGCAGTTATCATGTCCGCTGATGTAGATGCCGTTACCACCACCGACAATCTGAATATTGGATACATTCACCCAGTCCGATGTTATCTGGATCTGCCCGGAGATGATGGTTGTGGATGTGGAGTTTCCGGTAAGGTTCAGGATCTTGTTCACAACCACATACTCGTTGTAGGTGCCTTCGGAGATCCATATGTGATCCCCTGATGTGGCACTGTCCACTGCGTCCTGGATCGTTTTATGCCACGTGTTCCGGTCCAGGTTGTATACGTTCGCTGCAACACCGATATGATCCTCCATATAGTATTCGGGACTGTTGCCGTTCGTCCCGTTCCTTCCGTTTCCGGAGTCATCGTATATGGCCGAGGATGTGATATTGGTGGCGAAAAAGAGGTCGGGATCGCTCAGGTTCACCGTACCATCGTAGTCTGCGATATCGCTCACGGAGAGATTTCTCTGGAACCACGCCTGATTGGCGATAACGATATCGGCTTCGGAGTATAGATCACCGTGACTTGTTCCCGAGACCTCCTGCCCCCCGAAAAAGAGAGGATTTGTATTGGTCCTGTCATCCATTGCCGTGATCCCGGTGTTCTGGTCCACCAGAAGACCGTTTACATAGAGATTCAAGGTCGTTGTTGTGAAATTGTACTGCAGGCATATCGTGTACCAGGTGTCATCCAGTATCTCGAGACCGCGGTCCCCTTTGTCCATCTGAACACTTCTCCATCCACCGGATCGGACCCAGACATACACCTGACGGTTATCGACATCGTTTCTCAGCTGGATGGCTATGTCCCCGGTTCTATCACCCCATGCATGCCCCCTGAAGAAATGCCACCCCATCGTTGTTGCACCGGAAGGCAGCTTCACCTTCTCCTCGATGGTCCAGTTGGTATTGTATGTGAAACCCTGAAAGGCGCCGAAATCCACGTAATCCTCATCCGAGGCCGAAAACTCGCATACATATGCCGCATTATCGTGGATGGTTATCGTATCGGTTCCCCGACCGTAACCGCTGGCTTCTGCCGTGATTGTTACGGTCTGATCCCCATCCACGTCCAGATCGTCCACGATGCTCAGATTGAAATCGACGGATGTCCGACCGGCAGCAATGATCACATTTGTCGGAACGACGACCTCCGTGAGATCGCTTGAACTTAGATCGACAACAAGATCCGTTGTCAGGGAGGACCCTATGCTCACATTTGCCGGGATGACATCATCGCCTTCCGCCGCGGCGGTCGGGACAATGGTCACCGTCAGATTCTCCGTTCCCCTGGTCGGCATCGATGTCCCATCCACGTTCCCCAGAACCTCGATATTTTCCGGGAATGGTGATGGTATGATCGTCAACAATAGAGCGATCAATGTTGCTGTCCAGATACGACCTCTTAACCTTAGAATCCTCTGCATTTCTTCGCCCCCAAAACTCTTCACGCTTCAGGGGAATCTCGATGACGACAACATAAAATTTTTGATGATAATGTCTTAAAAGAAAAAAAACTTCATGAGCATCAACCCCATGCTGATCGATGCTCACAACAACAAAAGAGTGAAGATTCGGTGTATTTCACCGAATCTTCATACAATGAAAGATCAAAAAAAACCCTGAAAAGGGATCTCACTGACCCGATAATTGTCCGATGTCACGGAAGGTAGGATGATCTCCATGTCAAACTTCCGAAAATGGATACTTTGATGAAAATATGTATATTTGACCGGGGTCCGTATTTTCATTCGGAGGGTCATAATGGATTCGAGGATACTGACGATCTCAATCATCCTGATGATGTCCCTGATGATTGCGGGGTGCACGGAGGACAAGGATGAGGGGGATGAGGAGGAAAACGAGAAGATAGGGTACCCGACCGATACCCGATACTCGAAG
>NJDO01000045.1 GCA_002254385.1 Thermoplasmatales archaeon ex4484_6
CCACGCTCCCATCCACGCCTTGTTCTTTCCCAGGACCGAGGCGAATGATCCCATCGTACCCTTGCGGGTCTTCTTTCCAAGATTGAACTCCACAAGGAGAATCGGGACGGACCAGGTGAAAAGGAACAGGATGTAGGGTATCATGAAGGAGCCCCCACCATTGTCCGCCACCTCCTTCGGGAACCTCCATATGTTCCCCGTTCCTATGGCCGCCCCGAGGGCTGCCATCAGAAGACCCCACTTGCTCGTGAAACCGCCGGCAGACCTAACCATTCTTCCCCTCCCTGGACCTGTCGGATCGGATCGACTTCGCTATGCCGAGTGAAAAACCGCCCCAGGATACTCCCAGGGTGAACAGCATGACCAGGACCGTGTCGAATCCGAAATAGAGAGAGAATATGGAGTCCAGCTTGAGATGATAGGATACGAGCGACAGCGGAGCATAGGCGGGTTCTGTGATGATGTTCCCCATGTCATCCTTCAGTTCAAGATAGAAATCCAGCTTTCCCTCGTCCACGTCCACGGGTATGCTGCCCGAGAGGTTGCCGTCATCACCGAGGACCACCCCTGCCCTCTCCCATGGACCCCCCTTCCATCTGTATACCAGTGAAGCCTCCTCCATTCTGAGGGCGAAGGGATATCCCTCATCCTCCATGGGGATCTCGACCCTTATCACATCCCCGTCCCTGGTCACCGTGGTCATGTTGCTCCGGAACCTCAGGTACGAGATATAGGGATTCTCTGCGGAATAGATCAGGTAGAGAGCAGGATCGAGATTCAATCTCGTATGGTTGAGTATCCCCTCGGCCGGGATGTTGTGGGTCCGTCCTATCTCGAATGTGTAACCGAACGTTCCGTATTCGGCATAGAACCAATCGTTGAACTCCCCCGTCACCTTGTAGAGGTCCACCCCCTGCATCGGGCGGTATCCGTTCATCTCGGCCATTCTTCCACCCAGCTGGGCCATTACAGGTCCGTCCCTGGGGACCTCATGGGTATATCCCCATGGCCAGAGAATGAGTTCGGAATAGGAATGATAGGTTATGGCCGTCCTGAAATCGTGTGTATCCCCCAGCTCCTTCATGGCGATGGTCTCCGCGGATGAGAAACCGCCGGCCGGATCCTCGTCTATCTTTCCGTCGCCATCATTGTCGATACCGTCCCACGGATCCTCGTCAACCCCTTCATCCGGTCCCGGAAAGATGCCGTGTCTTATATCGAACTGCACAATGGCGTCCCCATCATCATCCTTGTTGTCCGGGGGACCCCTGTAGGAGCTCCCGCTCGAAAGGATGACATTCGAGCCCCCGGAGTCATGCCACATCCATCCGTAGTTCCTGTTGATGTCCACGCCGTAGGATACCGGGACCAGATCGGGATCCCGCAGTGGTCCGGGCGTATTGTCCAGGGCGTAATTGGGTTCCCTGTTCTTTCTCCACCCTCTGTCCGTGTCATGGGCATACTGTGTCCCGTCTGCATTGAGCATGGGAACGAAGAATACCTCGCGGTTGTCCAGAAGGTATGTGGCTGCGGAACCGTTCCCGGTGACGGAACCGTAATTCTCGAGAAGGAAGGTCATCACGTAGAGGGCCGTCTCGTAGGAGATCCATTCATTTCCATGATGAGCGCCCACGATGAGAACGTCAGGTTCCGAGCCGGGGTCGCCGTCATCGACGATCGCGGCGCTGTCGGAGAGTTTCGCGCACCATATCTCCCTCCCCTCGAAGGTCCGTCCCAGAGAATAGAGCTTCATCAGATCCGGAAACCTTGCCTGGAGTCCCTGAAGATACTCCGTCATTGAATAATAATCGAAATACTGTCTGAAATTCTCCTCGAAATCGGGCTCTGCTTCCTGGTCGTCCGATCCGGAAACGGATGTGGTGACGCCCACCGTGGGCGATACCAGTGACATGGAGAATACCAGGACAATGGATATCCATATGAGTGTCAAGGTCCTGGGTCCAGGGCCCTTTGCGGAGCTCATCATTCAGGGAAGGGGTGAAGTTGTTATATCGTTTTTGGTCGGGGAGGGGGCCCTTACGGGACTATCCTTTTCTGCAGTGGAAATCCTCCCCAATCTTGAAATATCACCATTCATATGCTCCTTTTGCCCGCGTAGGGACGGGCACTTTTTGGAGCTTCCGCCATGAGAGATTGGTTGGACCTGAATATCCGGGGTAGCTCTGATGCTAAGAGGATATTCGAAGAGGAAGGGGGCATCCAGGAGGCCTCCGGACCCAAAAAAGGGGATGTTCATCCGCTGGGCCTTTCCACAAGGTACAGCTCTGGGGCTGCAGCGGAGGAAATCGATACACACGATCAATGGCTGTCGCTGATTTCCTCAATCACATCATCCGGGGATGTGGATTCCCTGTGCGGTGCACTCCGGGAGAATCTGGGAAGAACGGTGATGTTCGACTACGGTTCGCTGAGATGGAGACCTCTGGACCGCAACTATGACGAGAGTATGATGGAATATCCCGAGGACGACATGCCCTATCAGAAGGATTTCTCCAATATCTCGGGAATGGTCCCTTTCGAGGAATGTATATCCTTCGATGACGAGATTCCAAGAAGCGATGGAACGGAATACATCGAGAACTGCGCATTCCAGCTCAGGTTGAGAACCGAAACGGGGGATCCTGTCAGACTGCCTGTCAGGTCCATGATCAGGGCCCCTCTCAGATACGAGGGGCAGGACGTTGGGAGGGTCCTGCTCTTTTCTTCAAGGGGGATGGGGATATCGGCAGGTACCAGGGCATTCATGGACAGGATATGGGAAATTGCCGGAAACCAGCTCGGACAGATACTCAGGTTGGAGGCTCTCGAAAGGGAGAAGGAGAGATTGAACGACCTCATCGACAGCACGGATGATCTCATCATCGTGTGGAAGATGAGGGATTCCATCTGGGAGATAGACATGAACGGGCCGGCGGAAGACATCGTCAAGCACCATGGTTTGATCCCGGAGATGATGGAGGGACCGTTCTTCGTTCAACCCGGAGCCGAATGGGAGAGGGCCATGGTCGCATGGAGAACCGCTTTCGAATCGGGAGAGGAATGCCAGATGGACCTGGATATAGAGGACCCTTCGGGAGGACGAAGCTCCTACCTTTGCAGGTTCTCTCCCATAAGAACGGGGAATGAGACATCGGGCGTCAGGATGACGGGGACACGCATGGAGGGCCTGGAAAGCGGTATAAGAAAGTTGAAGATAAACAACAGGACATATCGACTGCTGATCTCCGTTCTGGCCCACGATCTGAAGAATCCTCTTACGGCCCTCAGCGGCTATTCGGAGCTGCTGGAGATGGCGGATGATGAGAAAAAACATGCCTATCTCGACAAGATATCCAGGCTCATAAGACGCATGTCGGAGACCATCTCCCTGACAAAGACCTTCGCAAGGATCAGGGAGGGAAAACTGCTATCGGAGTTCGAGGAGATAGACCTCAAGAAGATGGTCGATTCCTGTCTCGAAATGCTGTACCCCAACACGGAGGACCATGTGATCGTCCGGGACGTATGCGACAGGGAGCTGAGGATCAAGGGGCACTACTTCCTCGAACAGGTGATCCTGAACCTTCTTGATAATGCGATGAAGTACACGGATAAGGGAAGCGAGATAAGGATATCTATGCGGGCATCCTTGGAAGGTACGACCCTTTCGATCTCGGACCAGGGTCCGGGCATTCCCGATGCATACAAATCATCCATTTTCGAAAGGTTCTCCAGGGGGGAGAGGGTCGAGGGCATCCAGGGTACCGGTCTGGGTCTTGCCATCTCGAAGGAGATAGTCGAGATCCACGGCGGCAGGATATGGGTGGAGGACCGGAAGGGCGGGGGTTCCGTATTCAAGGTCTTTCTGCCCTGGGAACCGGGGGAATGACCCCATCGGCAAGGTCCCTCCTGGAAAGCAGGGCCTTGTAGGAGGCGGAGGTGAAATGGGTGAGCCAGTATTTCTTCGCAAGGGATGCCGCTTCGAGGGAGCTCGCAATGTCCATATGCACTTTCTCATGTCCCCTTGGGGTCCTGTCATAGGTGGCCTCCACGATCCCCAGGTCGGCGTCTCTGAAGAATCCGGCAAGTTCGGGGGAGGGACAGGTATCCCCCGAATAGGCGATCCTCTCCCCATTGAAAGATATGGAATATGCCATGGCCGGAACGGGTCCTCCCACCGCCCCGGGTCTGCTGTTCCGGTGGGTGACCGGGAACGTCCTCAGAACGGGTCCACCGAGGTCCAGCTCCTCTTCGCCTTTCATCCCCTTGAGCTCTATCTCGAACGGGCATCTTTCCCAGAGCGTGCTCTTGAAATGTTCCACGAGATCCTCTACAGGGGTGGACCCTTCGGGATACAGGATTCTCACATTCCCCCTTCTTCCCACGAGGTGGAGGAAGCTCAGAAGGTTCAGGAGTCCCGAATAATGATCGTAGTGGGGATGTGAGATGACTATCCCGAGAATATCCTCCGCATGCTCCCGGATTCCGTTCATCGAGCGAGCGCTCTCTTCAGGCAGGTGTCTCGCCAGTTCTATGATGTCCCTGGAGCATCCGTCCCCCGCCTCCATCACGATCCTCCCGGCAGGCGTGTCGCAGAACATGGAGGTGGATATCCCCGCAGCGGAATAGAAGGTATTCACACGGATGAATTTCCCCTTCCATGTCCGAAGATGGGGGGCGGGGGGAAGTATGCTTCTGTCCATGCCCACGGAAGCTGGATATCCATTGATAATACTTGCTCCCCGCTCCCTGCCGGTGTCCCGCATGTGGATGTCACTTCGCCCGTATCGGAAGCATGGACCCTTCTCTCAACTGAACCTGGGGACGCGCTTCCCTTCCTTCTCCCTCCTGGCCATCGTCCTCTTCGCTCTCCACTTCTTCCTTCTCGACATCACCATATCGATGACACGCTGGCTTGTCCGTCTCTTGAAGGAGGACCTCATCAGGGCCCCTTCTTTAACGGCACACAGGACGGCCTCTTCCCCCCTCGGTGTCCTCATCACGGGCATTCCGAAGGTGATGTCCGACAGCTCCCCGGAATAATCCGGACACATCCTGCATCTTTCCCAGATGCCGCTTCTGTCGATCTCCGCAAGATATGTACGAAGGGGCATTTCCTTCTCCACAACACCTCCTCCCTTCCTTGTGACGGTGAACCTGAGTCCTGTTCCGGAGACCTTTCTCGAGCGAAACGATGCTATGTCCTCTCCATTCACACCGGTGAGTTTCTCCACCAGGGCCTTCCAGTGCTCCTCGTCGAGATTTGCCCCGCCGCAGTTCAGGGAGATCACGTAGGCCACCTTTTTCACAAGATGTTCGGTTCCCGGATGCAGTTCCATGTTCCTGAAGGCATGGATGTGGCAGGGCAGGCCTACCAGGGCCGCACTCCTGATGCTCTCATCCCCGTATATCTCCTTGAGAAGGGACAGAACCGGGGAGAATACGTATTTGGAGGAGGCGCTCCTCAGAACATCCTCCCTGCTCCTTGCCACAACGCCCCTGCCCACGGACAGTTCCTCTGTCCCGGACCAGTCCGTGAGAAGCGCGGCATCTATCTCATCCTTTTCGAGAAGATGGATGAGCAGTGCGGAGACCCTGCCTCCGTAATATCCCTTGATGAAGACCTCCCTTTCCGAGGCGGTCAGATCCATTCTGCTCCTGTGGATCCCAATTGGCCCACCCTGGGGTTTCTTCCTGCTTCTTCCGAAAAGGCGCCTTTCGTGGAAGGAGAGGTCCATCCCCTTCCCGGGACAGATCTCGAGACAGATGCCGCATTCTATGCATTCCCCGGTCAGTTCCATGCCCCTGCTCGTGAAGGAGATGGCATCGACCGGACAGGACGCGGCACATCCGCCGCATCTCGTGCACAGTCCCGTGTCGATTATCCTCGACTTCAGTTCGGAGAATCCTGACGGCATGGAACTCGACCCCCCCTACTCCTCCAATGACCTCATATCATTCTCGTACAGTTCATCGGCGGCCGCAAGCTCCTCCCGGACCTTTCTCGAAACGGCGGCTCTTCTCATCAGGAGGAATGATATGAAGAGCGCCGCCATGATGCCGAGTACAACACCGATAACGGCCATCAGCGCATCACTGTCAGGCCCGCTCTCATTGTCCCCGCTTCCGGTGGAACCCTCATGCATCGTCACCATGAACGGCACGGATACGGTATTGACCCCGTCGGAGACCTCCATTGTGACCGGGTTCTCCCCGATGTAGGCGGAGTTCCATACAAACGTTATTTCAAGGGTTCCGGATTCCACCTTCCCTCCGTTCTCCTCGATCAGAACGAATGGGCGGTCGAACAGAACCGTCATCTCATCACCTTCCTCATCGGTGAGCCATATCTCGATGGTCCTTCTCGAACCGGGGTCAAGTGTTATATTGACAACCCCTTCGACCACCGGAGGGTCGTTCCTCTGGATCACCTCGATGGCTATGATAATGCTCGTCGAGGCGCCCTCCGTATCCGATACGGTTATCGTCCATTCCGAATATCCAACGTCCTTCTGGGAGGGTGTCCATGACAGAAGACCGGTTGAGCTGTCAAGGGTGAAGGGGGCGTCCCCGGCGGAGAATATCACCGCCCCCCCCTCCTTGTCGTATGCCCTTATGATCGCCGAGAATGGAGAATCCTCCAGTATGGTGAGATCGATCCTCGAATGTACGGCATTTTCGACAACCGGAGGGTCGTTTACCGGTATGACGGATACATCGATGAAGGTGAGATTCGTACCCAGGCCGTCGGAGACGGTCACGGGAATGGAGGCGTTTCCCCACCAATCCCTCTCCGGGGTTATGTTCACCCATACCTCTCCGGGCGGACCGATCTTCATTTCGGTATTCAGACCCTCGACCGGCTCAATTCTGTATTCCAGGTCCGAGGAGATGTTGTCATCATCGCTGAAAAGCGTGTCTATCCTGACATTTCTACCTTCTCCGTCCTCGAGGATGACCACGGACGGACGCTCAATCACCCTTGGTGCTTCGTTTATCTCGATCAGTGACTTCACGGGAGAATCTATCATGAAGCGCGGGTAAATTCCCCCGGGGTCCATGACGATGTAGATCAGGCCCGTGGCATCGGGAGCAAGGGCCTCCAGGGAGCCGTTCGCCCATGTCATGGGTTGAACCCTGCCTGCATCGAACGGGGCTGTCAGGGGAGTTCCCCCCTCTTCCGGGTCCCCGAGGAACAGCTGCAGGACGAGATCGCCCCAGGAGGGCCCCTGGTTGAACACATCATAGTCCACACTGATGGTGCTCGACGGTCTCACGATGCTAGATGGACGCAGGAGCCCGGTCCCCTGCTCGAAGTGGAAAGCTGGTCCGGCCACGTCGAACAGCAGCTCCAGTTCGTTGTTCGAGACATCTATCTCATCGGAGGTTGTGGAGAGGGAGAACCTGATGAGCGTTCTTCCCGGACCCGGCCTGAAATTGATATTCACCCTGGCAGTGAATGACGGAATGATGGTTCCAATGTCGGTATTTCTAAGCAGGCTCCAGTTGCCGCCATCATCATCGGAGACCTCGGTCCTGACATTCACGTTCTCGGCGGCCAGGCCCCCCGAATTGAATATGATGAAGGAGATGTTCACATCATCCTCCTGGTCGGGATGTTCAGGGTCAACGGTCACCGAACCGTTCATTATCTGGATGTCCGCTATCTCCGGAAGGACGTTCACGGCGGATTCGTACATCACCATGTTATGGGCCGTTACGGTCATGTTGAGAATATCATCACCACCGGGGTCGAGGAAACCGTCTATCCATCCCTCCCCGTCGGAGACCAGGGTAGCGTACACGGAATGAGAGTGAAAGGTGACCCTGGCATAAGGTATACCATTTCCGTCCCGGTCAGCCACCCTGAACCTGACAGGATGGTTTCCCTGATAGACACGAACCGCGGAACCCAGACCCGCATCGAACCTGCCCGCGGTATCGGTATATACATCGATGAAGGGTTCACCCAGGAGGATGTAGGCATAGACAAGGCCCATGATCGTCTCCTTGATGGTCATGGATGGGTTGTACCATCTGTCCCTGTAGGCGTTCTTGAGAATGTACAGCGTTCTTCCCGGATGCGTTTCGTTGCTGTTCAGGAACAGCTTCCAGAATTCCTCATCCAGGTACCAGTTTCCCCATGATTTGTCCTCCTGCTCCCCCCTGGCGGAAATGTTCGTGGAGGAAATGAGTCCGATGATCCCCCCGGCCGGGGAGGTGAGCCATGTCTCAAGGGATTTATCCTCCCAGTATCCTGTCTGGAAGAATTTTGCGGTATCGCATGTGGAGGCATACATGAAAGGCATCATGTCCCCGTTCCGGAATACGGAATGGTCGCTGTACCTCATCGGTTCGTTCCATGCCCAGTTCGAACCGTTGCCGGTGGGGGGGCCGTAGTCGTTCAGGGCATAAGCCTCGTACCTGGCCTGGCCCACGAAATTGAGCATGGAAGCTCCCCCGTTGAACTGGGACAGCATATGGGAGCGGTCCAATGTATCCCTCCCGTCGTAAGGTGTATAGTTTCCTCCCTCTATCTGGGGATAATCGTAGAGCTCCCTGACATCCAGGTGCGGGGGGAGGTTTCCATCGACCCTCTTGCAGACCTTGTAGGCATTGGATTTGTAATCAATGTACCTGTGTACGCTTGTCTCCAGGTTCGGAGGTTCCATCAGGGAACCCCAGTTCAGGAACCTCCTCATCCACGTGCCCACGGGGGGATTCTTCTCGTACCTGAGCAGCTTGTTCACGTAATTGCTGACCTGGGTCTCGTTGGAGGCCGGAACACGGCCGACATACAGGTCCCAATCCAGGTCCGCCTCCACGGTGCCGTTGTAGTAGACCTCACCGTAGAGACCGTCCCCATCAAGGTCCCAGCCGGAATCCAGACCGGAATAGTAAACGTCACTGTAATAGTAGTCCCCGAAGGGCTGCCCCCTGGTTTGAGCGTAGTGCCACAGCTGACGGGGCATGAGAAACTCCGAATCACCCATTATGAGCAGCCACTGAAGGGAGCTCTGGTTCTTTTTGAGCGCTGCAAGAAAATTGTGCACCTTTCCCGGAAGGTCCGGACCGGAGACGTTCCCATCAATGTCTTCCAGGCGGTAGATCTCCGTCATCAACCCCATCCCGGTTCGATGTACGGCCAGGGGAAGAAGCTCGTCGGCGAACTCCCCGGGGCACAGCATCACGTACCTGACAGGAATGTCTGCGGGAAGATCGAGCCCCAGGTCCACGGGTGTGACATCGAAGGCTCTCCCCTTTCCCGGACCCACCTGAATATCTTTTTCACTGTTTACACCGCTCCCGGGAAGCAGAAGGACTCCGGCGGGCGGCGCGATCAGGACGAACAGGATGGAAATGCAAATGGACAATCTGAGGGACGGGGAGCCGGACATGAAAGGCACCGGGGACCTATCCCCCGAAACGAACATATCCTTTTCGGTCCCCTGTGAAACATTCATGTTCCCGCGGGAAGGGTCATCTCCCCCCAGTGCGTGTCGTTCCGGAGAGGGGAGTCCTCCGGAAGGGAATAGATGCTGTATTCCTCGTTGGCTTCCTCGAGAAAGGGAAGTGTGTTGTCATGATACCTGACTCTCAGCACATAATTCTCCTCCACGAAGTTGACATAGCCCTCCATCTCCGCCAGATGATATGTCACGACAACGACCTCGACACCGTAATCGATCGTCGTGTTGTTCAGCTGATCGCAGGTTATGTCCGGGTATTTCAGCTGGGCAACGTTCACAACGGGCGGGGGCTGAGGTCTGTCGGCCATTGCGGGTATCATGGGATCCCCGGAGATTACGAAATCATCCTCCTCGGTGATCTCCTCTATGAAACCGGCAGCCCTGACCTGAGCCGATTCCCCCCTCTCCTTCACCAGTATCGAGAACGCACCCCCCGTTACGGCCACGAGGATCAGCAGTATGACCTGCAGGTAAACGACCATTCTGCCTGTACGCCGCTTCTTCTTCCTGACCGATGCACTCCTTCCCCGTCCACGCTTCCGTCGGGAATCCAGCATATTGCCGAACCTGATGATGCCGACACCTGCCGTGAGTGCTATACCGGGAGAGAGGAACACGAAATGATGTATCCACGTTGTGGCCTGGAACATGAAGAACAGGAAGAATACCACGGTCACGGCCACTATGACCCCTTCACTTCTCCTGTAAAGTGGTCTTAGTCCAAGGAAGAGGAAAGGGATCGCGAAAAGATTGAGGAGGAGGAACACGCCGAAATATTGAAGCTTCTTCGTGAATGGCAGTACTGGGCGGTGAAGCTGGTTGAGGAACATTCCCTGGATCGTGTCCATCACACCGAAACGAACCATTATGAAAACAACCACCGCCATGAAAGCTCCCGACAGGAGCACCATGTGGATGAACCTGACCCCGTGGAATCTTCTTTCGGGCATTATGGAGACCGTGGACAGCCTGGCGAACGGTCGAAACCCCGTATCGTTGACCCAGTCGAGGAACATGATGATGCCGACGGTTCCTGCGGCCACAACCGCGAACAACTTGATCATGGCCCCTATTCCGAATGCCACACCGGACAGGACGATTGCCCACTCCTTCCCGGACTGCCTGTATTTGATGAAGAACATCAGAGCAACGGATATCCACAGAAGACAGAACATATCGAGCGAGGCGAGACGCGATTCGTGCAGGAACATGAGGTCAAGAGCACTGAAGGCCCCCGCTGCGACCATCACATGCCTTCCCCCTATCCTGTATCCGACCCACATCACCATGATCATGATGATGAGCGATGCCGCGGTGGAGAATACCCTGAATATCAGGGGATCTGCCTCGATCGCCCCGTAAATGGCTATCATGAGGGGGGCCTGAACGGTATTGATCTGGGTGTAGAGCTCGTAACCCGCATCCCTCATCCTGCCTGCCATGATCTGTATGCCCTCGTCCACACCGTTTGGGTGGATGTCTCTCGAGATGAAGAACAGCCTGGGAAGCGATGCGATAATGAGAAGAACGAGGGCAAGAAGCTTGTTGCTGTTCCTGGAATGGATGATGCGGTCCGCACCTTTCCAGGCAAGCAGGAACCCGGCACCTATCCTTGCCGGTCTCTTCTTCCCGGAACCGCCATTCTTCATCGATGGGCATTCACGTTTGGAATGGCTATAAGCTTTTTGGTGTCGGGATGCCAGTGTACATCATGTGTGTCCCGGAATAATGGCCAAAAAATGTTCCAGGTTTCTTTTATAATGATCCGACCCATATATGCCCATCACAGCTTGGTTCATCGAGATATGCAGGAGGAAATCCGTATGAAAAACGCAGTTCAGATCTCAGGAAGAGGAACGAACGGGGCAAAGGGTTTGATAATCGGGCTGGTGGCGGCAATGCTTATCGTACTGCCCGTCATCGCCCTGATCGCATCCTTCCAGCACGAGAATGGTGAGAACGTCACCTACCAGGACGAGACCGGGCTCCCCACCGGGGACATGTCCATGGACGAATCCTCCCGTAGCGCCTGGGAAGCTTATCTGGACAGCACGCCGGCGATGGACCCCTTTACCCTCGATGTGGAGGGGGCCGTGAGCTCCGTGACCCCGGTTCCGATAGATTCCCTCCCGGACTGGAACGCTTCCGATGTGGAATACCGGGAGAACAGTAAGACCGACGGCTCGGATGAAGGCTACAGCGAAATACCAAGGGCTGGGGCCGAGGAGTCGAACGATCAGGAACTCGATTCCGAAACTTCCGGGGGCAGCTCTTCCGAGAAGAGGGAGCTCGAGGAGTCGGACATCGTGAAGGCACAGGGGGAGAGATTGTATGTCCTGAACCAGTACAGGGGGCTGATCATAGTCAATCTGGAAGATACATCCGATCCCTTCATCGAGGGCTCCATTCAGCTTCTCGGACATCCGGTATCGATGTACATCGTCGATTTCCTCGGATTCGTGATCGCTTCAGGCGTCCCCGCTTCTGACGGGTCGTACATGTATTCGGGTATGCTCTACATCATCGATCTGAGGGACAGCTCCTCCCCCCGATTGATAAGGACCGTCGAGATACCCGGTTATCCCGTGGACAGCAGGAGGGTGGGAGAGGTCATCTATGTCATATCCAACGAGCAGAGGGATTACTGGTACTACGACGGGCCGATGCTTCTTCGCGGGGGCGGCGTCATGATGGAGGATGCGGTGGTGGAGGAAAAAGGGCAGGCTCCCGATGAGGAAAGTGACGGCCCCACGACCCACATCATCTCCGTCGGTTTCTACGATCCGGACGAGATCGGCTTCCGTGATGAGGTGGAGCTCGACGGAAATGCGGGCATGGTGTATGCCTCATCAATGGCAATATACATCCCCCAGCCCAACTACGATTACGCCAACCCGGAAACACGCTTCACCTACGTCGACATCTCGGATCCAGAAGGAGACATCAGGGTCCGCGGTTCCATCACCCTGCCGGGTCTTCTCTTCGACAGGTATCAGATGGACCATTACAAGGGAATGTTCAGGGCCGTCACACAGGTTTGGCCCAGTGGCGAGGTCTGGAGGGAGCTCCCCATGTCGACTCTTTACGTCGTCGATGCGAGGGACCCGGACCATCTTAAGAAGATCTCGTCACTCGTCATAGATGATTCGGGGAACCTCATGGCCACCAGATTCGCCGCTGAAAGGGCCTACACCATACATCTGCCCAGATCTCTCGACCCACTCGATGTCGTGGACCTTTCCGACCCCGAGAAGCCGGAGCTCACCGATGTGCTGGAGCTCCCCGGATGGGTGGAGCACATGGAGGTCATAGGATACGACATACTTGCCATCGGTGTGGAGGATCAGGCGGAGGACGGGTGGAAGGTCACCCTCTCCCTGTTCGATGTGTCCGACCCTTACAACGCCGTGCTGGATGACAGGGTACTCATAGGTGAGGGATATACCTACTCCTCGGCCAACTACGATCCGAAGGCGCTCACCGTTCTGGAGGAACAGGAGTTTGTTCTCATACCCTTCTCATCCTATGACTGGAACGGCTACAGGGGGAGTTCGTACGGTGTCCAGATCGTTGGTTTCGACCTCGAGGCCGGCAAGCTGGAAAAGGAGGGAGTGATACCGTCGGATGAACCGCATCCCCCGACAGGTACATCATGGAGCTCTCCCCCGAGGAAATGGAATACACTTCGATAAAGAGGAAGGGAACGGATGTATACATCACCGGTATCGTCCAGGGTGACGGGGAAGCTCCCCGGAAGGACGTATACAGGTACGATCTATCGGATCCCGCCTCTCCTGTCATCTACCCGAAAGCCTCCATACCCGTCCCGGACAGATACACCGATCGGGTCTATCTTCCGGACGACGGGAACGGGAAGGTGGTCTATGATGAAGAAGAGGTATCCGGGGACGATGGTGATGTGAGGAACGGTTCAGAGCCCGTATCCGGTTCCTATGACAGAAGGATATGGTATGATCCGTTCGTTACCGCGGTTCTCGATGATGGATCCGTCCTGCTGTATCTTTACGATTACATGGGATCCGGGAACGTCAATTTCTCCCTTTACATGGTGTCATGGAACGGGACGAACGATCCCCTCATCGTGAAAGGCTCCGTCATCGGTGCGGATTACGTGAACGTGCTGGGAGGGAACAGCGGCAGGGTCGCCCTTGTTTCGACGAACTGGTGGCCTCCCTCATCCGAGCTCCTTATCCTTTCAGTGGACAGCGATGGGGTCCAGACCGAGGGGAGATATCAGGTCACCGGACGCATCTTCGGCATCTCGGAGGGCCTGGACATGCTCTACACGGAGGCTACCTTCGAGGAGAACGGCACCGTCCATTACACACTCAACATCTACGGCCTTGATGACGGGACGGTCCTCATCCGCTCCATCGATCTGGGTGTGCCCCTGAGCGATGTCAGGTTCAACGGCGACTCGATAGTGGTGGTCTCCTACGGCTGGGACATGTGGCATACCTACGATAAGACATACGTGGATACGGATGAAGGGACCGCTTACGGGTCCGTTGACGGGGAGGGGGCGGACGAAGCTGCCGTAAAGGAGGGAAGCGAATCCTCGACATCGGGTCCGGATGAAACTCGGCCGGGCGTTGAACTGATAATGATCGCACTTGATGAAGGCCTTTTCGGCTCCATCTCGAGGATGGACCTTGAGGAGACGTCCTATCTCTCATGTATGGGAGATGACATCCTGGTGATGAGATACGGTATGGCCAACATAGTGATCGGGATATCGGACTCCGAACCTTCCATTCTCGGAACATGGCTTCTCAACGGATGGGTCTCTGGAGGGGATCTGGACGGGGACACACTGGTACTTGCCATGGGCTTGTGGGGTCTGTCCGTGAGGACCGTTTGAGAATGGATTGATCCCCCGGCATCATCCCTGGATGGGGCCGGTGTTCCGGGGCCCTTTGAACTCAACGAGAACCCTGATCATCGTCTGCGAAGGGAAGCGGGAACGGACCGGATGAGGATGTGATCGACCCGCGGAGTCTCACTCATCATCCCAATCGAACTCCTCATCGTCATCCCATTCATCCTCCTCTTCCTCCTCCCATTCCATTCCGAGCTCCTCGAGATCCTCTCCGGAATGCCTTCGGATGAAGAGTAAGGCTCCGATTATGCATATCAGTATCACCAGCGTTCCGACGGCGGAAAAGGGAATGATGATGTTCCAGGGAATATCGTTCCCATCGTCGATGGAGCGGCTGTCCTTTACGTCAAGGGAGATGTTCCCCGTTGTGAGTCTATCTCCGAAGGATGAAACCGCAAGGGAGATGTTGTATATGCCTCCGCTCACGTTGAAGCTCGGAACCTCTATCAGGACCCTTATCGTCAGGTTCTCTCCCGGCTCCATCGAAACCAGGGGCCCGTTCTCCAGCCGTATCCATCCTCTTATGTATCCGGGACACAGGAGGGACGTTTCCACCCTGTCGGGTGCATTTCCCCTGTTCTCCACCCTGAACAGGAGCTCGTATATGCCCCCGGGTTCCAATTCCCCGGTGATCCCCTTTACCAGCCGGATTTCCACATCATATACCTCGGCAACATGGAAGCTCCTCACGACGGAGCTGTCGAGACCGGACCCCGTGGAGGTGGCACTGAAAGTTACCGGATAGTCACCCGCAAGAGCGTCCGTTGTTGGCATTATGGAAAAATTGACGGACGAGGTCTCCCCCGGTCCGAGAATGATGGTCCGAGGGATGTCCAGGAGGAGGAATTCCGGCAGCACCGCTCCTATGGAGAAGGTATCCTCGCAGTTGGAGGCGGAGGTGATGATGAGCGATCCGGACATCACCTCGCCCGGGAAGGATATGCCCTTCTCCACCTCGGCATCCAGCCCGAAATCGTAAATGGGTGGAACGATGATGACAAGGTCGAACGTGGT
>NJDO01000046.1 GCA_002254385.1 Thermoplasmatales archaeon ex4484_6
GGTCTCTTCGAACATTTCAGAAAGATAAGCGAGGGAGAGATGGTGTCGGCCCTGAAACCCCAGTACGTAGACAATATACCCAGGCTCTTCAAGGGCAGGGTCAAAGAGATGCTGGAGAAGGTGGACCCGGCAAGATACGGGGAAATCGCCTCCGAGCTGGAAATAGAGCATATACTCGACAGGACCCTCGACAAGCTGTCGGGGGGGGAGCTGCAGAGGGTCGCCATCGCGGCCACGCTCCTGAAGAATGCCAGCTTCTTCTTCTTCGACGAACCCTCCTCATATCTGGACATACGCCAGAGATTGAAGATATCCCAGCTTATCAAGGACCTGGGGGAGAGAAGGCAGGTCATGGTGGTAGAGCACGACCTTGCCATACTGGATTTCCTTGCGGACAACGTGTCGCTCCTGTACGGGGAACCCGGAGCGTTCGGTGTTGTGGCAAAGCCCATGTCCGTGAAGCAGGCCATCAACGTCTTCCTCGAGGGCTACCTGAGGGTGGAGAACGTCAGGTTCAGGGACAAGCCCGTGGAGTTCTTCGACCACCCCCCGAGAACGGAATGGAGGGGGGGGGAGCTGTTGACGTATGCTGCACTTGAGAAGAACTTCCCCTCCTTTCACTTCAGGTCCGGGGCCGGGGTCATACATACCGGGGAGGTCGTGGGCTGCGTGGGTCCCAACGCAACGGGAAAGTCCACCTTCGTCAGGATGCTTGCCGGAGAGCTCGCGCCCGACAACGGCTTCGTGACGGTGGAGGCGGAGATATCCTACAAACCGCAGTACATCAGGCACGATTTCGAGGGATCCGTCAGGGATTACCTCATCGTGGAACTCAAGGAGCACTTCATGTCCGGATTCTTCAAAGCTGAGCTCGAGGGACCCATGGGACTGAAACATCTGTACGACAAGGAGATGTCAAGGCTCTCGGGGGGGGAGCAGCAGAGAGTGGCCGTGGCGAGAGCCCTGGCCCAGGATGCGGACCTCTACCTCCTGGACGAGCCGTCCGCCTACCTTGACGCAAACCAGAGGATGGAGATAGCCAAGGTGATACGGAGGGTAATAGAGAAGAGGGGGAGATCGGCGCTGATCGTCGACCATGACGTCTACTTCATCGACCTTGTGTCGGACACGCTTATGGTCTTCTCCGGAGAGCCCTCTGTCTCCGGAACGGCCGTGGGACCCCTGGACCTCAGGGACGGCATGAACAGGTTCCTGTCGGACGTGGGCATCACCTTCCGAAGGGACATGGAGACCAGAAGACCTAGGATAAACAAGCTGTCGTCCCGCCTCGACGAGGAGCAGAGGAGAAGGGGCGAGTACTACTACGCCTAGACGGAAAGCGCGGACAGGAGATCCGATTCCAGGCCGACGATCGACACCTTGCCGTTGCGCTCGGAAATCGTCCTTGCGGCATTCGAGAACGATGTGAGGGCCCGCATAATGCGCAGTCCCTCGATCGTGTCGCATCCCTTCGGATACATCAGCAGGTCCTCGTTCTCCGTGAAGGAAAGGGCCTCGTTGTATCCCTGGACAAGAGCGTTCCTGTTCCTGTCCATCCACAGGGAGGAGATCACCGAGGCGAGAAATATCACCCTGAACGGAACGTCCCTTCTTGATATCCTCGATACGACATTGAGGTCCTCCATCATCGCAGAATGCCCGCCCTTGGCAAGGTTGTAATCCAGGAACATGAGGGAGAGCTGCCTGCCCACCGCCTCTCCCGCAGTTGCCGTGAACAGCCTCCTGGCGGAAAGATATCTGGCCTTGTCGAGTGAAGAGGAGATGAGGGAGAGGTCCTTCAGGGGAAGGGTCCTTGCAGGACCCTTCTCGTCCGGGTCGAAGAAGGACCAGTCGAAGGCCCTGAACAGGGGGTCCCCATCCCCGGTGAACTCCACATGATCGAGCCTGCTGTCAACACCGGCCGGAACAAGCGGGGATCCCTTGAATCTTCTAAGTACCGAGAACCGTTCCCTGATCTCCTTCTGCCTTCTCACGAGAATGCTCCTCAGAAGGGAAAGCCCCGAAAGCTCCCCGTACCTCTCCAGTCTGCTCCCCTTTACAACCTTCTGCTTTCTCCCCGCGGGCGGTATGTAGGGAGGCTCGGAATCTCCGAGCTTGCGGAACAATCCCTTCTTGACCTGCTCGAGATATCCGGAGAGCATTCCCAGATGGGTCCCGACATCCTCCATACCCATCCTCGCTCTCTCGAAGTTCCTGAGGATATCGGCCGAGGGACCGGACATCCTCACCTTACCCGAGCCGCTCCTTTCCATCAGGAGGGACCCGTGCAGTGAGCCCAGGGCCCTCCCCAGTCTTCGGGAAACGTTCAACGAGCCAAGGTCCTTCCTGAGGGAAAGATCAAGGATGAAACGCCTCATTGCCTCCCCATCCTTCTCCATCGAGGAGAGGAGAAGTTCTCCGAGCTCCGAAAGGAACGGGGAGAAACCGGATCTGGTCCCTGCCGGATATCTGACCAGCGAGAGCCAGGGGAGCTCTCTGGATTCCATTGACCAGTAACCCATTCCCAGCAGCTTCACACATCCTTTGAACCCCACCGAGTTCAGCCTGGATATCATGTAGATCGGGAGCGGGTCCCTCCACGGTCTTTCCGGATATATCAATTCGTAGCGGTCATCCTCCGAGGACAGGCGGATGCGCAGTCCCCCTCCCTCCCTCACGACCCCTATCATGAATTCGGCACTGTCCATGGTGACGGGGTCGGACTCGTCGAAACCCGGAAATGTCTGATAGCGAAGGGGGCCCTCTCCTCCCTCCTTCATGAGGGCGATCTGCTTCATCGAGGATTCGAGCAGCTCCCTTCCGCTGACCCCTGAGATTGGGATCTCTCCATCCGGTGTTAGAACGGTCCACTGGTGTACGGGTCGGCCGGATATCAGCAGCAGCTTGTGGACCATGTCACCCGTCACCACTTCGTGCAGAACCTCACCCCTGGGTATCTGGACCGGAGCGATGTTTCCCGCGGGAGCTCTTGATTCCCGCCGGTTCTTCCTCCCCTTGGCTCTGCCCTTCATGACCACACCCTTGATGCGAGACCCTTGTCGACCAACCCGAATGGGCCCATATGACTAATGACCCTTTCCATAAAATCGAACAAGAACAAGAAAACATTCCTGTCCGGACTCCCGAATCCCCCCGCGATAATGCATGCCAACGGTTCGAAGCGTTCATAATGAACAGATCAACCGGATCCCGGGAGATCGATTATCATGAAGATCGCATGGAGCGGGCTTCAACGGAGCTCACAATCCCGCACGTTCGAGCGCAGGTTTTTTCTAGGAAGGGACACTTCGGTCGAATATGGAAGATCTTATCAGGGAGCTCCTTGACGGAAAGAAGAAACCCGAAGAGATCCTTGAGGAGATCGAGAGGAGGATGTACGGAAGCGGCGAGTTCAATATCGATGCCGGAAGGGATCACAGGACCGGTGTTCCGGAGGTCGTCATAGCCGAGGGCAAGACCGATGAACAACTGAGGGATATATCACTGGAGTTCATCGAAAGGACCGGAAAGGTGATCATATCCCGGTTGAAAGGGGATAGAAAGGATGTTCTGATCACTGCATTAAGCGAAAGGTTCCCCGACCTCAGGATACAATACGAGGCGCTGCCGGGCTTCCTTTCGGCAAAGAGAAGGGACTGCCCGGAGAGGAGGAACGGCGGCAGGGTTGCAATCATCACTGCCGGAACATCGGACATACCCGCGGCCATGGAGGCGGAACTCATATCAAGGGAGTCGGGGTGCGAGACGCTCTCATTCCATGATGTGGGGGTGGCCGGGCTTCACCGGCTGTTCGGACCGTTGAAGAAGATCCGGGAGTGGGGTGCCGATGTCCTGATCGTCGCTGCGGGAAGGGAGGGAGCACTTCCGACACTTGTCTCGGGACTTGTGAACATTCCCGTCATCGGCCTCCCGGTATCAACGGGATACGGCCTGCACGGAAAGGGGGAGGCCGCCCTCTTTGCCATGCTCCAGTCCTGCTCTCCCATAGCGGTCGTCAATATAGATGCGGGATTCGTGGCAGGGGCGGTCGCATCGAGGATGGCTTCCAGATGTTCCGGGAGCAGGGAATAGTTCAAGTATCTGATGTTGCTTATAGCCTCCCCTTCAAGGGCGGGTTTTCACATGTCCCCCGATGATATACCCAGGGAACTTTTGAACGAGATCTCGAATTCCGAGAAGAAGCTCTCCAGCCTCTACGAGAGGCGGGACCATTACAACGAGGAGGCAAAGGTCATAAGGGAGATGAGGGACGACCTCCACGGTAAAAGGAAGGCCATCCTGGAACAGATAGCCGACATACGGAAGAGAAAGGGCGAGCTCCTCGATGAGATGAAGGCCGCAAAGGCCAGAAGGGATATGTACAACGAGAAGGCACGTCTGATGCGCGGCGGAAGGCCCCGCGACGGAGAAAGGAAGGAGGCCGTTCTCTACGAGGACCTGAACACAATCGAGAGGGACCTGAGGAAGCTGGAGGAGGAGTACCAGACAAGATCCCACTCCCTGGAGAAGGAGAGGGAGATCGTCAAGTCCATAGAGGAGAAGAGGAGGAAGCTGATCGAGCTGAAGGCGAAGGAGCCCGAATACAGGGCGGAGCGCATAAAGGCCGAAACCGTGGAGGATGAGATAAAGGAATACAGGGCTCTCGCGGACAGGGAGCACAAGAGGATGCAGGAGATATTCGGCAAGCTGAAGGAGATAAACGAACAGCTCGATGAGTACAGTCCCATACTGGACCATCTGAGAACCGAGGCCGACAAGAGGCATGAGGAATACATCAAGGTAAGAAAACAGGCCGATGCATATCACCAGAAGGCGGTCCAGCTCAGGGAAAGGGTCCTGCAGCTCAGGGAAGAAAGGAACAGGCTAAGAAAGGAGGCAAGGGAAGTGGTGGAGGAGCAGAACAGAAAGGTATCCACGGAGCTGGAGGACGAGGAGAAGCTGGAAGAGGCCGCCGAGAAGGCCGTTGACCTCCTGATAAAGAAGGGGAAGGTGACCCTTTGAGAGGGGTCAAAATCAATAAGTATAAATACTGCCGGGTTCAGAGAATAATACCTGTTCGGAAATGACGGAAATCAAGGGGTGCGTTAAGGTCGAGATATAGAAGGGGAGATGATAACGACATGAATATAAGATTCGGTCCAGCAGGGATACCGCTTTCATGCAAGGGAAGGACATTGAAGGACGGGATCGAGGACATACACGCCCTGCAGCTGGATGCCATGGAGGTACAGCTGCTGAGGCCTCAGAGGGAAATACCCGAGGACCTTGACCTGATAAGGGAATTGGGGGAGGAACTGGACGTGAAGCTGAGCGTTCACTCCCCGTACTACATGGACCTTCTCGGGGATGAGCACTACGTGGAGAGATCTCTCGAGAACGTTCTCTGGAGCGCTGAAATATGCAGGGCCCTCTCCGCGGACATACTTGTCATGCAGGTGGGGATGTACCACGAATACAGCAAGGAGGATGCACTCGAGGAGGCAATAAGGAACGTGAGATGGCTGAGGGACAAGATAAGGAAGAAGGGCATCGACGTGGAACTGGGTATCGAGACCTCCGGCAGACAGAAGGTGTTCGGTTCCGTGGACGAGGTTCTTGCCATCAACAAACGGGTCCAGAGGACCATTCCGGTCCTCAATTTACCGAACATCCATTCCAGGGAGGGGGGAGCGCTGAGAGAGGCCCAGGATTTCGAGGACCTCTTCACCAAGGTGAACGATCAGATCAAGACCGGACGTTTCTATTGCCACTTCTCCGGAGTGGAGCATACTGACGGAGACAAGATAAGGGCGACCCCCATAAAGAAGGGGGACCTCCGCTTCGATCCTATGGCGGAGATGATGCTCGAACATGACGATTGGGAGTTCCGCCTCATATCGGAATCACCGCTTCTGGAACATGATGCGGTCTACATGAAGCTCATCCTCGACCGCATACTTCAGCGAAAGATACAGAAGGAGGAAAGGCTGAAGGCCAAGGAAACGGCCAAATAGCTTCGAGCCACTTTCCAAAAGATTAAAAACCCTATTAAACCAATAGGACATTCAGTGGGTGAAACCTCCCGGAGATGAAGGTGGATATGATGGCAAGGAAGAAGAAATCACGTTCGAAGGTCGGGAAATATATCCTGATCGGTGTGGGAGTTGTCGTCGGGTTGATAATCGTGGGTGTGATATTCTCGGCCATCGCAAATTCCTCGCTGGGTGACAGGTTCAAGGATCTCATGGGAAAGGGGTCCGATGGATCCGGGGGAGGCAACAACACCGAGAGTGGTGATACCGTACCTCCAAAGGCATTCCTGACAGCGGACAAGTACAAGGCCATCGTCGGGGATCCGATAACGTTCGACGGGAACAGGTCGTACGATCCCGGAAAGGAAAGCAACATCACACGGGGGATCATGCTGTATCAATGGAACTTCGGCTACACAGATGACGACGGAACCCCCATAGTGGAAAGCACCGTGAACGGAACAACCATCCATTCATTCCCCGACAGAGGGGACTTCACGGTCACCCTTACGGTGTTCGATGATGCCGAGAACGAGGATTCGGCCCAGGTAACGGTGATAATCGTTCCACCCAACGAACCCATCAGCACCGGAAGCTCCATTCTGATAGGTGATCCCGTCGGACCCGGAATATTCGGAAACTCGACCGAGGTGACCTGGAACCTCACCGAGGGTGCCACCTACATGTGGCTCAACATCTCGGTAACGGGAGCCTATGTCAGGGAGGGACAGTCCACCACCGTGGAGATAGTCCTCGAGAACCCCTACCTCGATGTCATAAAGAACCAGACCGTAAAGGTTCTGGGCACCGAGGCCGTCCCGTGGACCTTCCAGCCGGAAGAGATAAGCGTCGAGGGAAGATACACCTTGACGATCCATGCCGTGGATGGGGCCGCCATAGTCTCGGTCATGGGCGAGGCCACATATTTATAGGAAAGTTCCTTCTGCCCAGTCCATGGCCAGGAGCTGGAAAATAAATCTATTTGTCGCATCCATCCTGGCATTCTCAATCTATTTCGGCTTCGGAATGATAATTCCGATGTTCCCCCTCTATGTCCTCGAACTCGGAGGAGGGGCCCTGGAAGTCGGCATCCTGACATCCGCCTTCATGTTCACAAGGGCATTCCTTGCAAGACCGTTCGGCAAGTTGTCCGACAGGATAGGAAGGAAATCGGTAATCATCTTCGGGATGTTCCTGTACGCGCTGCTTGCCCTTCTGTTCACAATCCCGGATTCCTGGTGGGGCCTCATAGCTGTCAGGATAATGCAGGGAACGGCATCGGCCATGGTATGGCCCGTGGGAGAGGCTCTCGTCGTCGATTCCGCACCACCCACCAGGAGGACCAGAGCCATATCGACATACATGGTCATCTCCAACATCGGGTTCGTGGCAGGCCCCCTGATAAGCGGGGGCATACTCTTCTTCGTCAGGAACGTTCTCGGGGGCTCCACACTGGAAACGCTGCGAGCTCCTTTCTATTTCGCCAGCGGACTCGCCTTCGTATCAGCGATCTTCGGGTTCATCTTCCTGGAGAACAGGCTCGTGATCGGGGACAGGAAGGAACAGGTGAGGAAGGAGGAAAGGGCATACCGCAGAATGGGGAAGAGGACAAGGACCTCCCTCAACGTCCTCTATGCCAACTCCTTCTTCGAGGGATTCTCCTGGTCCATGGGTTCCGTGGTGTTCGTTCTCTTCATGGACCAGATCTTCCATCTGGGAGAATGGAGATTCTCCCTCCTGTTCGGTGTTTCCCAGGCCCTGGGGCTCGTCATGGTCATAATGTCCGGGGTTCTTGGTGACAGGTACAGCAAGAAGGCGCTCATCGTCCACGGGTCCATCTGGGGGAGGGTCTCGACGATCATCATGTCATTCTCCCCGCTCCTGCCGTTCGGCAGGATCATTGCTTTCATCACCTATGCGGGAAAGGATGTCGGACGCCAGATAGCGCAGCCCGCCTCAAGGTCCCTTCAGGCAGACATAGTCCCCACGAGGCTCAGGGGGAGGCTCATTGCCACGATACAGGCGGTATCCAACATCGGAGCCACGGTTGGCCCGGTACTCGGGGGCTTCCTCTGGGACCTCACGCATCACAGATCGTTCTCCATCCTCTCCTTCGAGCTCCCCGGATACTCCATCCCGTTCCTTATCTCGGCCGCATCGGGTATAATCGCCGCTCTCCTCGTTCAGAGGTACGTGTACGAGAAGAAGGCGAGGCGGAGGGAATTTCCCGCTAGATGAACTCTCGATGATCGGGGACGATTCCGGCAGGATGTAGCTTTCAGCTTCATTTCGCAATCAATATATATTCAGGGCCGTTTGAGGCAAACGATGGCATCCGTGGAAGCTTCGCTTTTGATAAACTTCATCCTGAACGGCATCATTTTCACCGTCGGGATAATAGTGGCCCTCCTGATTCCAAGCAATAGAAAGATAAGGGAGGGGGAGGCGGGAACATCCCTTGGAGCTCCTTGGATCATTCTCGTTCTCATCCTGATGCTGATCATGACAATAGCTCTCTTCCCCGTATCCTTCCTGTTCCAGAAGGGGGCGAACCTCGTGCTGGCCCTCGTACTGGACCTTATAGCCCTTATCATCACATCGACCGCAGTTATCATCTACCTGGGAGCAAGGAGGGCCTACAGGGAGCTCCGTGAGGAAGGATACGAACATGTGGAGATGGTCCGGGCGGTCCCCACTGATGGGGGCCATGCATTATCCCACCCCAGCGAGCACCTTCACCCGGCGGACCCTCCGCCGGGGAACCTTATAACCGTGGAATGTCCGCAGTGCGGCAGCCATCTGCACATCCCGGAGAACTCTCACACGATAACATGTCCCTACTGCGGACTCACGGGCAGCATCTGAGAGATCAAGGTCCGGTCAAATGCATCGAACCCCGAACCTGCAACCCCCATAACCCGAGGATCCTGTGATTCAAGCGCCATTCCGCTGCCGGGGAGTTGAACGACATGACCGACTGAAATTCATGCAACACCTAGAATCGGTCGAAGCGGACCTCAACTGAAATCTTGAACCCCCGACCCACCAAACCGGGTGTTTTCATCGGGACCACACCACGATATTGCCGTGCAGCGGCAATGAAGCCCGCGATCCCGGTACGACGGTTGTGCGGTTCAATGTTCCCGATCAGAAGTTCAGCGTGTTCTTGCATTCCGGACAGAGGAACCAGTCCCTCTTCACCGGAGCTCCGCAGGTGGGACATCTCAGGGTAGCTTCCCTGCTGCCGGCCTTTTGCGGTTGCGAAGAGGAGGGGGGCCTTCTTTCCATGGTCCCGGGTTCGCCGCGGCCCATCTCGTGACCGGGTCCTTCCAATTCACCTTCCGGTATTCCTGGTCCTCCCTTCCTTCTGCCAAGGATGAGTATGACCACAACTACGACCACCGCGATCACCAGGAGCGCCAGACCCACCCATATCAGGGTGCCGAGGGAGGAACCTTCCTCGCCATTCTTGTGATCCTCCACCGGCGGAACGTACCTTTCAAGATGTATCCTCTTCGAATTCGAAGAGCTGGAATAATCGCCGTTGATGAGGGTGAGCCTCACCGTCTTGTTCCCCTCGGATGTGTAGGTATGCCTCACTTCCTTCCCGGTGAGGGTGGTCCCATCGCCCATGTTCCATGTATATATCCAATCCCCGCCGTATGCCGGATCGTAATCCTCGGCGGTGAAGGTCACGTTCAATCCCTGGGCACCCGCCTTGACAGGGTCCAGATCCTCGATCTCGTAGCTCCACTCGGGAACATCCGGTATCCACGGACCGTCCTTTTCCATTGTGAGGTTGACGATCTTCATGTCGCTCCTTCCGTAGAGGTCGGTCACCTTCACCACAAGCGTGATCTTCACTTCCGTTAGAAGTGCATCGGAGGTCCTCCATATCTCGTCCGATCTCGGGGTCAGGGTCAGATACCCGCTGTCCGCGTCGAAGGTGTAGACGAGATCCGTACCGAGCTCCGCATACGGGAGCTGGTCGGCGACAGAGGGGATATCCCCGCCAATCTCCTCTTCCATGTTGATGCTGAACAGATGCGAATCACCGGGATCCACGTCCGTGACCCGGGAATATAGTGTCCAGGCCTCGTCCTGGTATACCAGCGGGGATTTGGGTTCAAGTGTCAGGACCGGGTCGTCGGGAGTGTTCTTCACATCCATGAGAACCTTCAATTCGATGAAATCCTCGGCATCGGATATCCTGAAGGTCATGTAGCCGTTGGTCCTCACGTCCGCATTGGACGGAGTGAACGTTACAACTCCCGTATCCCTGTTCACGACGGGTTCCTCGGACCAGGGCCTTGCGCCGCCTCCGATATACTCGTAGACCAGGTCGGTCCGATCCTCCTCCGGATCACTGTCCTCTGCCAGTATGTCCAGTTCGTAGGTGGTGTCCTCCAAGATATCCATGGACCTCAGGTCGGCCTGGATATGGAACGGGTCCGTATCGTCCACCTCGACGGATGTCCCGTCGAACCTGACGCCGAGCACCACAGGGGGATCGTTCACGGAGTAGACGGTCACCGTCAGGTTCACGATCGCATACGAATGGTCATCGTATCCGTAGAACGAGATGACCTCCTCTCCGTGCCGGTCCGGAAGGGGCGTGATGGCTGCGTACCAGCCGTCGCCATCCCTGTAGGTGATGTTCACATGAAGCATGTCCGAGAGGGAATCCCCCCAGTAGGCTCCCCTGCTCTCGTTGAACACCATCACTCCCCTCAGGGACCTCTCGGGGTCCTCGAAGGGTCCCAGATTGTATGAATCCAACGGATAGAGTACCCTTCCTCCGTCCTCATCCAGGGGATCGATGGATTCGTACTGTGCGTAAACGGATACCTCCCGATCGTTCCATACCCTGAGGGTGTCATTCAGGTACAGGTCGTTGGATGCAAGGGGTCTCCTGAGCGACTCTACCGGAATGGAATCCGTTGCATTGACCAGGAGCACGTACGGAGAGTCCTTGTCCCCTATCTGGGAACCCGAAAGCGACAGGGAATACTCCTTGCCGTTTGTCACATCACCGCTGTCCGGATCTGGAAGCATGGAGAACGTCTTCTCCGTTGATTCGCCAGGATCCAGGATCAGGTCCAATCTTTCGGGAAGGTCATTGTCGGGGTCCATGTAGGTCACCCGGAACACGAACGTATCCGTCACATCCCCCCCGGTTTCATGGAACCTGTTATCGGAGGTCACACTGAGGTCGGAGACCACCGGGGCCCTGTTCGGTGATTCCTCGATGACATCCATGTCTATCGTGTAATTGGAGAAGGTGGTCCAGTAGGTGTAGTAATAACCCGTGATCGAGGTCCCATCGTAGGATGCCGTGACCGGTTCGACGAAGAGACCGATGTAGACCCCGCGATCGGGATCCCCAATGGTGGGATTCGTCACGGTGAAGTTGAAGAACTGAGGTCCGGTTATTGAACCGGGTCCGGTTATGAAATACGAGAACCTCACGGATGCGCCAAGGGACCACCCGTCATCGGACGTCCCCCACTCGCCGTCGTCCCCGACCCACGGGAACACCACCAAGACGTACATCCAGGTATCCAGGATGGTCCCCGTCGTATCGGACGACGGTATGACACTCCCTGCCCCGTAGGTCCTCTCTATGGAGAACGACATGTTCCAGAGCTTTCCGGGATCCGAGCCCGTGAAACGGTACCAGTCCACCTGGTCGAGTCTGGAATCCAGGACCTTCTCTTCGCTGCCCTGGTAGCTTCCCGTGGTCTCTATGGTGTTCGCGCCGTCATCGGTGACGTCCCTGTCGGAGGTATCGATATCGAACACGTAATGGACCCCGAACCCCGACCTGTCGGGAGCTCCCGGTTTTGCCCCCCAGTCCATGGAGAAGGATATGTAGTACCATCCCACCTCGTCGAGACCGCCGGCGAAACCATCCATATCCTCAGGGCCCGTGGATGGTACCGGTGTCGAGAACCGGAATGTCCAGTTTCCAGCGTGCTCCCACGAATCGGCGGGGTCCATGTCATCGTAGAAGAAGATGGTGCCGCCAACGTCCATGAATCCCATCCAGGGGTCGTAATACAGAACATGTATCCTGATGTAATCGAAGTAATCGGATTCCAGCTCCGTCTGGCCCGGCGTCCCGCTCTCCACCAGCCTGTATTCATACAGATCGTTGTGTGTATCGTTGCTGTCAAGGTAGCTGGTCATTGTTATGGACACATTGCGCGGACCGAGTGCCGAGCCGGGTGCCGGGTTGACGTCCGGGGCCGCGAGCTTGTACCAGTCCCTGATATCCCCCGTTTCTCCCGGAACGTACGTGAGGGAGCCCGATATCACCTCGCCATCGTCATTGATCCTTGTCCCGTTCGCAAAATCGTGATAATCCTGCTCCCTCTCCTGATCGGAAGCCCTCGTTCCGGTGCTCCCATCCGGGAAGCTCCGGTCGAAACGGGAAACCACCGTATCCACGGGGAAGACGGGCTCGGAGACACCCCGCGCTCCCGACCCTGCAAACATCTCCTCCCCGTTCCCTATACGGCCATCATCCGTCAGCTGCACGGAGGGGCATACATCTTTCCGGTTCACCACCTCTGCTCCGGGAACCGTCGGGTCCCGGGGCCCATCGACCGCGGCAGCCTCGTCCGGACCCTCTCCCAGACCGGCCAGGGACAGAAGCGGGGACAGTATCAACAAGCATGTGACAATGAGGGCATATCTTTCGTTCAACATCGGGATCTCCTCCTTTTCGCAGGGGCGCGGCCGATCACCCCGCCCCCGCCTTCCTGCACGGAATCGCCGCACCGAAACAGGGCCTTTACGTCCGGACCCACCCTCCCGGGAGAGGGAGCATCCCAACGCCGTATGCGAAAATCACCCTGTCAAGGGCATAGGTTCCTTAGAAAATACAGGGAATTATTAGAATAAAAGGATTTTCTATCAGGATTCGGTGTTCATGTCATGACATGGTCGGGAAACGGGGAAGATGAAAAATCGGACACGAATGATAATACATTCGTATCCGAACTCT
>NJDO01000133.1 GCA_002254385.1 Thermoplasmatales archaeon ex4484_6
GCGAATAAGTGCGATCATGGAAGCAGCAGGGATTGAGGCGGACATGGGTAGGATAAAAGGGCTGGTCTCTGCACTCGATGGCGTCGATGTGTCCACCTTGACGTTCATCGTTGTGGGTTCGTTACCCTTGTTTGTCACGTTGAGTTCCACATTGGAAAGGGTCTTTCCAGGCTCAACCTCCGCAGATCCCAGTGGGACCAGGAACTGGATCCTGGCAACCGGCATCACCTTGATCTTCAGTGTTATGTTGTCTATTGTGACATCATCCAGCTTCTGGGTCGTCTCCCCATCAGAGATGGCCTCGAAGACGAGTTCATAGGTTCCCGTGGGAATTATCTTGTCCTCTATGGAAGGCACGGATACGGATATGCTGATGTAGCTCTTCTGATAGGGGGCCAGTGTCAGGGAGGAGGGAGAGACGATGATGTCCTCGAATTCGAATTCATCCCTGATCTCTATCCTGAAGGTGTCCGTGCTCCGGGTTCCCCAGTTCTCGATGGATACGTTGAATGCCGCGGATTCTCCAGGGGCCGCCTGCTCGTAATTATCATCCGTTGAAAGGTCACCCGCGAACTTGTCGGCGAACACGGCAGTGAAGTATTTCTCGTCCTTGATCGTGAGGTCCGTGGAATGGGTGGCGGTCACTTTGACCCATACGGACCCCCAGTCAGGATCGGCCCCTGTCTTGATCGTTGCTGTAAGTATTATCGTCTCCTGCTCGAGGGGCTGCAGGACCTTCGTTGTCAGATTTGAGTTTGGAATCGACCAGTCCACGTTCGGACCGTAGTTGGGATGCTCGAGTGAGATCTGGTAGTAGTCCGATGTTGTCCCCCTGTTCTGGATTATCACGCTGAAGGTGACCGAGGAGCCTATATTCACCTGGGATGAGTTCACTCCCGAGAGTATCTTCACCCTGTGAACGGGTTCCAAGACCAGAGAGAGGTTAATGGAGGCGATCTTGTCATCCGATGTGTCCGAGATCGTTCCGTTGTCGCTGGAAGCCTCCACAACGAAGAAATATGTTCCTGCTGGAAGCCCTGATCCTATCCGGGGCATCTCGATATCGAGTGATGCCGTTTCCGAGCTGTCCGAATCCTGGAACCTGTAGGTTCCCTGCGTGGCATTGGACGGGGCACTGACGGTCAGGTTGAAATAATAGTATTCATCGGATTCCAGAAGCGGTGTGGTCGCTGCGGAAACCAGCGGTGACCACTCCGTCTCCACGGAGGAGGTCTCCCCTTCGACCGAAAGGTCGAAGGAGTCGGCTCCGTTCCCCTTGTTCTGGAGACGGACCTGCATCTTGTATGTCTGTCCCGGCTGTCCGGATGCTATTATCGCTCCGTTCGGTGCATCGAGGAAGGCACCGTACTGTTTGTTCACCACGGCGAAGAAATCGGAGTGCTTTGACACGCCGTGGGTGGAGTTCACATACAGTCTCAGCCTGTAGGACTGTGCCTTGACGACGTCGGAGTCGGGGTTCAGGGTCACATTCACCAGGGAGCTGGCGCCGGAAGCAAGAGTGAGCGAGGAGGGTTCGATGGATGAGTCCTGGAACCCCCGGGGGTAGGAAAGACCGAGATCGAAGTCATCCTCGTCATTCCCCTTGTTCGTCACCTTGAATGTGTATATGACGGATCCGTCGGGGTCCACGGTCTTTGATGAAGGACCGGTGTTGAGAACTGTCAGGTCATAGTACGGTTTAACGACGCATGATACCTTTACCTGCTGAGTGACCGAGCTGTCGCCCACGGATGTGGCGTTTATGTAGAACTCGCCTTTCGAGTTCACCGGCGGGCTGTAGGATTTGGAAGGGGTATATGCGAAGAAAGTGACATTGACACTTCCGTCTGCGGCGATCTTTGATGTTGTCGTTGTGGATATGTCCGCTCCCCATCCCTTTGCAGTATAAGCAGACGGAACATAGTACTCCAGATCGAACTGGTCCTCTCCGTTTCCGAGGTTTGTGACCTTGACATTGAAGTTGACGACCCTCTGGCTTGTGATATCCACCTCCTTCACTCCCTCGGATGAGATGGAGACCTTGTAGGTCTGGTTCACGTTGGCGGTGATGGTCCTTGTGGCGGATGTCGTGTTGTCCGTCACCGAGGAAGCCTTGACGACGAACTGGTACGATTGTGCCTTGGCATTCGAGGGGGCCTGAACGGTCATCGTGGCGTTCTTCGTGGTACCGGGATCGATCTTGCCGGTATCGAAGTCGATGGAAGCCGACCATCCTGACGGGACGGTAATCGCTTCGAGAGAGTATCCGTCCTTGTCATTGCCCTCGTTCTTCACCTTGAATGAGTAGGTGACGGATTTCCCGGGATCGAGGTTCTTGAGTCCGGGAGAGGAGATCGAAACACCGTATGTCCTCTTGAGCTGTGTTGACAGGAGGACAGAAGCCGAGGAGTTTGTAGGGTCGCCCTGCGAGGTGACCTTTATGGTTGCGTAACAGTACGATGAGATATCAACTCCTGTCGATGGCGCCCTCACCGTGACTGTGAATGTGGTCGTTGAGCCGCTGCCTATATTTCCCGTGGATGTCTGGCTGAGCTGAACCGTCCAGGTGGAGGGTGATTTGGAGACATTACTGGTTATGGTATATCTGTCTCCGTTGTTCCCCTCGTTGGTGATGGTGAGCAGATAGGAGACCTGCTGCCCGGCCGCAACCTCCTTGCTGGCATCATCTGCGGTCAAACTCACATCATATGCTGAAGCGGAGCTTGCGAAAGGCATGTTGTATACGAACACCGCAAGTCCGCCGGTGATGAGCATGATCACGAGTGCGATCTTCATTATTCCCTTGTTAATGGACGTTTCCATTGCTATCCCTCTATCGATGTGAGCAGGAGGGCCCTATTTAACATTTGTTGATTATTAATCTAGACATTCGGTGAAATATGAAATACATTTTTTATAGATTGTATTTTATTTGTAATAGAAATGTATTATTATTATTGAAAAAGGAAATATTTAACTAGTAAGTATATTATTCTTTCCATGGTGGTGATAAAGAATGGCAGACCTCTTGACCCTAAGAATGAATACTGTGGACAAAAAGGCCCTGACCCTGTCTTCCCACCTGTCGGATATGCCCGTATCGAGGTTGATAATGCCTTTCATGGCGGAAGGAACCCGAACGGTCCTCGGGAGCACAATACTTCATCATATCGATCGTTCGGGGACATACGACCGGAGGGCCCTCGAGATGTTCACGAACATGATAATGGAATCCTCCCGGACCGGTTCCAACCTCCGGTTCCTGATAGGACCTGAGGATGTGAGGAGGACTTCACCGAAGGTTGTGTGGGATTTCTTCGATATCGTATCAGAGGCCAATATCGTGAAAAGGATGAACGAGGTGATGGAGGAGGTGAGGGTAAGGATGGGAACCGCATATGTCTCATCATCTTTTCTCAGGTACCTGTGCTACCGTATCGGTGACGATTATGTGACCACGGGGGGAAGTCTGGACCGGTTCGATTATCACCAGGCATCGGAGATATTCTTCACGGTGATGCTGGAACGTTTCTATCATCACAACGCGGAAGGTACCGCGGATGCCCTTCATTCCCAGTTCTTCATTCACCAGGGTCTTTTCAGAGAGTTCATCACGGAGATGATGGACAGGTACAACGAAAGGACCAGGGAGAGGAAGCTGGAAGCCATCGAAGTTCAATCCAGCACCAATGTGCCCAGGGGGCGTCCTCCCAAACAGGCAAGGAAAGGGAAAGTGAAGAGATCCCGGGTGGTCGCTAGGGAGCTTTGATCATCCGGCCGGATGCCGGCATCATCGTTCCTATCCGTACATCGAAGGAAGCGGGGCAGAGCTCTTTCCCCCCGGTTTCGATACCTTCTGATACCCCCTCATCTTCGCCTCCAGAAGGTCCGCTTCCGCGTAAAGAGGTTCGAGATCTATCTCCAGATAAGGTATCATCTCCCTCAGCTTCTCGATGATTGTAGCCGCGGCCCTTGCATCCGGGATATTGTCCCTTGCCTCCGTGAGGAGGCAGTTGACCTCGAAGTTCCTCTTCTTCCCCTCGTTTAGCATGACTCCTGGAATGCCCGATATCAGCCCCTCGGGGAACACGGGGATATTTGCAGATTTCATCCGCTCCCTTCCGGAAGGGGTGGAGGACAGTCCGTAAACCTGCTTCTCCTTGGGAAGTTCCGGTGTTTTGGGAACCATCTCCGTTGGCATGCCCTCCTCTTCACCGTGGTTCTCATCTTCCCCTGCCTCTTCCTTCCCTTTCTCTTCCCCCTCGGTCTCGATGACGAGACCTTCGGGTGAGATGAGGCATGCGCATTTCTGCTCCTCGGCCCAGTCAAGTACCGTATTGCAGATCATCTTGATCAGATTGGATGGAGGCTGGAATTCCGAGAGGAACACAACCAGCCTGGTCCAGTCACCGTCCGGTCCCTCGAGATCTCCTGCGTAGAACCTGACAGGATGGTGCGGTTCCCCGTCCCTCACAACGGATACGGTGGGGAAATATATGGAGTCCATGATCCCGATGAGCTCCATGTCCAGTGCCGCCACGATGTAGCTTGCGGTTATGGTGCTGACCAGCCCCACGCTCGGGAATCCGTCCAGAATGAAGGAGTCCCTCAGGTCAAGACGCCTGTATTCGAAGATCTCGATATCATCCATCTTCCGATCACCTGACGGGTCTCATTAGCAGAGATGTAAGATAAAATATTGTCGCTCGCTGCTCACTCAGCTGATTCAGGGTCGGGGTGTCTTTTCCAGTAATTCTTCAATCTTCTTTCAAGGGTGTCCATGTCCTTTTCGAGTTCCATGGATAATATATCGGACAGTCCGTTCCTCTCATCAGGATCCTTGACCTGATCGAATTTCCAATTATCCTCCCTCTTCCTGCCCTTGTTCGGTCCCTCTTTGCGTTCTCTGGACATCTTTCCCGGTCCCTCCGTTATGCACCTTATGGGATATTATTTAAGATTAGCCTTATTTTTTCCACGAATTATTATTAATAACTCGGCATCTTTGAATTCGAGACGGATGTTGGAGAGGCATTCCGAGCATGCGGTTCGATAATGGAAGTCAAGGGAAGATGGAAAGACGGAATAGTTATTGCCGGGAACGGCGATATGCGTTTATGGACCGCCCCTACGTTCATGTCAACTGTGCTTCCACCCTTGACGGGAAGATATCCGCACCGGACGGTTCGCGGCTCAGAATATCATCCCGGGGAGATATGGTCAGGGTCCATACGTTGAGGCAGGAACTCGGTGCCGTTCTTGTGGGAGCCAAAACGGTGATCTCCGATGATCCCAAGCTTTCGGTCAACCCCGCCTACGTTGCCGAATCCTCTTCCATTACAAAGATAGTGATAGATGGCAGGGGGAGGATCCCGCTGTCATCCCGGTTCCTGAGGACCGAGGGTAGATCCTATATATTCACATCGAACGAGGCTGATGCCGATTGGCTTGAGGGGATGCTGTCCGGGATGGAGGAGGAAGAACTGGATGCGGAGATCATCATGATGGATGGAGAGGATGGATTTCTGGACATGGGCAGGGTCCTTTCCGAATTGCATGGTCTGGGTGTTGAAAGTATACTTGTCGAAGGGGGTTCCGGAATAATCAGGCAGTTCATCACCCGGGGCCTCTACGACAGGTTCACCGTATTCATCGGCCCCCTCTTCGTC
>NJDO01000003.1 GCA_002254385.1 Thermoplasmatales archaeon ex4484_6
GTGTACTGATCCATACCATTCTCTTCCAGCGTCACCTTCCCCTTCACCTGCAGGGTTATGACCATGGGATCGGGCTCGGTGTCGATCGATATCTTGATGATATCCACGTTGTCCTTCGCGTCCTGGTCCATGCCCATTATCCCCGTGTCCCCCTCGGGATCGGTGTATTCGATCATACCCGCCACAGATGACAGCAGAAGTACCGTCAGGGACAGTGCAATTATTGTCAGATTCATTCTTGACAAGATAGTTCTTTTCATTCTTGTTCCCCCGCCTTTCAATGATGGGAAGAATCGATATAAAAACGTTGTTGTTCGGTGAAAATGTCATTTTCCGAGGATACGGTGAGAAGTTTTATATTCTCCATTCGTTTTTTTTCTTCCATGAGGATTGAGGACGTTGGCTCCTCTTCACCGGCAGCCGATATAATGGCCTTTTTCATTGCCGTCATCATAACCATGGGAGCCCTGGCACTGCTTTCCCCGGATGAGACGGAAGGGGAGCCGTTTCCCTTCCTGACCGTGGTACGGGACCTGACGGATTGGACCTTCCTTGACGTGGATCGGGACGGACTTCTCGAGATGCCTTCACCCGGCTCGTTCGGAAACGCAACCCCAATGGAAGGGAAGATCCCCGATATCCTTGTCCATATGAAAGGCGGAGGGAGCTCCATATGGTTCCTGGTGCGGTCGGGCATCCCCTCGTCCGGCATGTTCTTATGGAGGAATATAAGCACAGTGCACTCCTTTCCCGTCATAATCGAGGACGCCGATGGACCATTTGCAGGCACCCTCTCTATATGCGGCATCGAGGTGATGGAATGAGGTCCCCGTTCGGAGGTGCGGGCCATACAACACCCCTGACCATGATGATGGTCGTTGCCTCAGTATCACTCATTGCGGCATTCAATTCCCATCTCCTTCATGATGAAAAGCCCTCGAACGGTCTGGCAGAACTCCGCTTCGAGCAGGTGAGGATGATGGGCAGATGCGCCCAGTATCTGCTGATGTCCGGCTGCACCACGGAGAAAAATGAAAGCTTTGCGGATGGAGAGGGAGTCCTTGTGGCATGGGACGGACGAGAGATGATAATCCACGGTCCGTCTCATCATTCCGTTCATGTATTCGAGGATGTCCTCGGGATGACACCTGACGGTCTCTGGTCCGCCGCAGTGATCGGCGGAAGCTCCGATATAGCGGATGAGATACCCGGCGAGGTGGTTTCCTGGCATTCCGTCCTCCCTACCGGTGAAAGGTTCTGCCTGTTTCTCCCGCTGGAGAGGTCTCCCTGCCCGTTCGGGGAGGTGGCAGTATGAGGGCAGTGGCGAAGGACACGGGGGGAAAGGAGGCCTTTGCGTATCTGGCAATCACCCTTCTGGTGCTCTCTTCCGGTTACATCTCCTTCCTGGTGTCGATGCGGAGGAGCTCCATGGATGCGGATGAGGGGCTCAAGGAGATCCGCATTGTCTCATCGGACCTTGACAGGGTGGAGGACGATGTCAGGGCAGTGCTCGTGAACGAGCACGATACTCTGTTCATGGCGCTTCTCCGGGACCCTGACAGCATCGATCCGACGAGCCTTGACGGTGCCGTCCAGGGGGAGCTGTCATCGACGCTTGAGGGGAAGTTGAGATCCATCCTCTTGCGCCGGAACTCCTCTCTGAAGAGAACACGGTTCTTTCTGGAGAGCGTCAGGGTCGATTCCAGACCCTTGAAGGCATACCACTCCCTGCCCTCACCCGATCAGGGAATGGGGGAGGGACATGTTTCCGGCCTCACCACCCATTCCCTGCAGCAAGTCTCAATGGGCGTGAACACCACGATGGAGGTGGTCATAAGGGGTGTCAGCGGCGGAGGGGGGCACGAGCAGTTAAGGACCGTATCCCTGGATGTGGAGAGGGATACCTGGCTTGATGTGCTGAGATATGACCTGAGAAGGTTCGAGATGGCATTGAGAGGCCCCGAGCTGAGGGAGCTCTACCGCCATATGATCTCGACCCTGGCGGAGGCAAAGGCATACCTGGGATACGGTCGGACAACCATATCCTCATCTTCTGTACCTTCCCTTCTGTCCGAGGGAGAAATGACCGCATGTCTCGACCTTGCCGTTCACCTTCTGGCAAGATGCTACTTGGGTGCCTTCGATCCGGAGGGCCTCTCCTCCGTGGAAGCCGTGTTCCGGGATGCCGCGGATTCCGTCGGGGCCTCTCCGTCGATACGGGACATGCTTGCCGCCCATGATGGGAGGGTGGATCCGGGAATGCTCGTTCTGCTGTCGGAGGGGCTCTTCTCCGAGGAATGCCCCCCGTCGATGGAACAGTTCCTCCGACCGGTGCTGCTCTCCATCGTGGAGAGGCTCGTCTTCGGCATCGTGGATTATCTGGGTCTGGATAACGCCCTCCTTGACATCACCGGCGGTTATTTCAGGCTGATGAACATGGCATCGTCGTTCGTGGACAGTCTGTACGAGAAGGTCCTGGGACGAAAGGTGATAGGGGCCAAGGAAAAAGGCATCCGGGACCTGACAAGGGGCCTGTTCGAGGATGCCTGCATACCCGGCGGGACTGTCATTGTCGAAAGGACCGTCCCGGATGCCGAATGGATGGGTGCTCCCGTTGATTCATATCCTCCGGTGGGGCCCTGGGAAAGGAGCTCCGTGCTGGAGCTGGACCTCATGAACGGATCCGTCGTGGAAAGATACAGGATAACCGTCGAGTCACGGTTCGACGCATTCGAGCCGGCCTTCGTATCCAGGGACCTCCTCTCGAATGATCGTTTCCTCGAAACTGCATCCGGGAAGCTGGGAACGGACAACGGATGCATGGGGGCCGAGGCGGAACTGAGGCAGCAGCTCGAACAGGTGATCCGGGATTCCATCAACCGGTTGATCATCGAATTATCCGAAGCGGGGGAGGAGGCCTGGGACGAGATGTTCCGCGGGTGGACGACGGATGACCTTCCACCATTGAACGGTACAATGGACCCGGGTTCGTTCATGATGGGGCTCAGTATGTCCTCCATACCGGATGTCGTTCAAAGGCTTGCAGGTATCGTGGCCGGGAACATCGATTCATACGGCGTGGACCTCCTGAAGGACTCGGTGATGACCGCCCTGGGAAACTCCATCTCCGATGCGATATACGACGATTATGATAACATCACCAGGAAAGAAGAGGTCATCGATTCGAACCTGGAGTCATATCTTTCCGGCCTGCCTGCGGGAATGAGTATCGAAGTTGCATCGATCGAGGACATGGGTCCGGGGGAAGACATGTCCGGTGTGTTGAGGGGGGATGACGGGCAGCCGCTGACCCTGGAAGGCCTCCTTTCGGACGGGGAGCTGCTGACGGAGCTTTCCATTACCGACGGAGAGACCGGTGAAATCGACCCCCTCATCCGGGAAAGGGTGAGAGGATTCCTTTCCGAATCCTATGACGCTGTCAGGGAGAGGGAGTTCGGACCGGGTATGGCCGGATACGAGATGGGGATCATAAGGGCAGCTCTCGTGGGGGCTTCCACAAGATCCGCCGGAACGGCGGCATCTCTCATCAGCATAAGGGATCTCGAGGGCATCCGGGGTACCGTTTCCGATCTCCTGAAAGGGGTCGTCGGCGGAATAAGGAACGATGTTGAGCTGTCGGGAAACCTCTCCGCATCCCGATGGATGCTCCCGCCCATGGGAAATGAAACGGGTATTCCGGTCTTTCCCGGGGACGGAAGGGAGGTTCGCATCCCCGTCAGGGTTGATATCGACACTGCGCCGGGCGGCAGTGTGGAACTGGAACCGACGGGGGGATTCCATGAACCGGACCCACGCAGCGAGAGGGCCCCTTACCGGACCGATCTCGATATCAGGGTCGGGAGAACATACAACATATCCTGCTCGGCAGGAAACGGTTCCGATCTCCATTCCCTCGTGGAGCTCGATCTGGACATCGATTTCTCGACCTACACCGCATGGCCGGTGATGGGGGCGGATTACGAGGAGGGCGACACGCTCTGGGACCTTGTAAAGGACAGCGTGAAGGATGCGGCCGTTCGGCTTGCCGGAAAACTGCTCAATTCCTCGTCCGATCTCTTCGGTGATGCACTTCCCTCATTGAAGGAGGTCCCGCCCCTGATAACGGACCTGCTGAACAGCGGGGAGCTCGATACCGCGGAGATCAGCAGGGTCGCCACAAATGTGACAATGGATATCTCGTCGACCCTGAGAGATAATGTGAAGGCCCTTGTCAGGGAGCTGATGGAACAGGCGCTGTCGATGGCCCTGAGGGAGCTGCTTTCGATAATTGGATCGGATGAGTTCTCCGTGGACCTCCGCTTCGGCTCGCTGGACGTGACCCTCTCCACAGGGATGGAGGCCCTTGCAGGCGGGCCGGGGGTGCTCCTGGGCGTGGAGCTGGCCGTGGGATCCATTGGTCTTGAGGGAGGTATGAATGTCGTGAGGACGGAGGAATCCACAATATCCCTCAACGGAAGCTTCAAAATCGCGTCGGGCCCTCTGGACATGAGAATCCTGCTGGACCCGTTCATGGACGAGATGCCGCACATGGTGTCGATCGAGGGAAGCTACATGAAAAAAGAGGGGGGTCGGATAGGTTTCTCCCTCTCGGTTCCCTCCCTGGAGGAATACAGGGTATCGGAGGTGTCGCTGTCATCCTGTCTGGGTGTGGAGCCGGTGATACCCATCCCGCCGCTTGGCATTCAGGCGGTCCTTGACGGCGGGTTCAGGCTCGTATACCGGATGCCCGGAGAGCTCCCCCCTCACCTCAACGAACTTCACTTCGGGAACGGTTCCCTGTCATGGGTGGAGATATATGATCCGAGGCTTCATCCCCTTTCCGGCTCCAGGCTGGAGGCAAGGGGCCCCGACGGATCCCTTCTTGCCTCATGGGATATAAGGGGGCAGCCTGCCTGCCACATGCAGGTCCCGACGGATCCCTCCGGCCTGAGAGGAGGCAGGGGATATCTGCCGGAGGGGATCTCGGTCCATTTTCTGCTCATATCACCCTCCGGCCTGCTGATGGACGATGTGATCGTGGAAGGGATCCATGACGGCTCGATCGGCAGGGACAGGGATGGTTTCGGCATATGGTCGTGGTGCGACCCGACCCCCTCGTCACCCAACGGTCCCCCGCCGCCGATGTCCATGAAAAGCCTGATCCTGTCCCTCGCCCTCTCCTCCGTAAGGGATGCGTGGGATGAGGCATTCTCCCTCTACGGTCTCTCCTTCGATACCCTTGTACATTTCCTGGAGCGCTCCATCGAGCTCTTCATCGAGCGCTTCATCTCCATGGTGAGGGAGCTGATAATCGATGTCAGGCTGTTCTTCAGCCTGGAGGTGGAGGACGCTTCCGGGAGTGCCGGGGGAGGTCTGGAGATCTCGCTCAGGGCCGATGGGGAAGCGGTGGCCAGGTTTCTGGAATGGTTGAGTTCCAACATAGGGGTCCTGGTGCAGAACCTCAGGGATCCTAAGAACTCCGCCGATATGTCAGGATTCCCGCTGGATATTCTCGAGGACTGCTGGATCACACTCATGATCTACTCCGAGGTGGAGACACCCGTTTCCGTGGAGAAATTCGCCCCGGAGGGAACCGATATTCCCGACTCCCTTACGCTCGGCTGCACCGGATCGGTGAACCTTGCCCTGCCAGCATCACTCCTGGGGATGGATGCCGGGAATTGGAAGGTGGAATTCGGCGTGAAGGTCAGGGAGGCTCCCGATGCGATCGTTGGCATCTTCTATGATGTCTCATCCTTCTCCGCCACGTCGGATCTATGGCTGATCAGGGGTGCGGTGTGGGAGGATGACGGTTAGTCCGCTTTCATGTTCACCTTCCACACCGGAAGGAACAGACCGGAGTCGGTTCTCTCCAGGCAGCTTTCCACATCCATCCCCGTGACCTTGCCCTTTCTCTCCTCCCCTCCCACGATGACTGCCGGAGTCCCGCTCTTGAACGGAACCGGGCATGTTCCATCCTCGATTGGATATTCCTCACATTCCCAGAGGAACAGACCTCCTCCTGCGTATATCATCATGTCATCGACCGCGAACCGCACGCGGCTTTCGGAAGCCGCATCCACAATGCTGACTTCCGATAGTTCGATCAGCCATGATACCGGACCTTCCGGGCCGGGATCGTTCCGGATCAGCGGATACAGGAAAACGGATACGTTCCTGCCGGTCCGTATCGTGGAAACGGTCAGGCATGCAGGAGCCTTGAGGGTGAATCCGGCTGCTGCGAAGGATGCCGCCCTGATATCATCATCCCCCATATCGGCTTCCCCGCACGGGGGGAACATGGGAAGGATATCGTCGGATTGGATCACCGTTTCCCTCTCACCCTCCATTTCAAGGAATACGGAACCGGGAAGGACCCTTATCCGGATCTCATTGTTCCCGATGCTTGCTGGAATGATGAGGTCCGATCCTGTGCCGCTCCCGGGTTCACCAAGAGATATATGTGTTGTGGAACCGGGGCCGCACCGTGATAAGCTCTCAAGGGCCTTTCCGAGAGAATCCGCCGTTTCCCTGAAGCCGTTCAGGGCCGCGTCCTCGGTGTGCTGCGCAAGATGGGAGGCCGCGATGCTCACCAGAATGAGCACCGCCATTATCATGCCTCCTCTGAGCATGATATCGTTGGATGTCATCGCACTCGGTATGGCATGCAATCCGGTAACATATCATTTTTTCGCCGATATCCGGCGAATCAATAAATAACGAATCGTCCATCATTCGCCCATGAAAGGCAGATACGGGAAGGAGGATGTCGTATCGAGCGGGATACTGCAGCTCGATGAGGCACTTCACAATGGCGGGTTCAGGGAAGGCTCCATAATACTCTACGTGGGAGACCCCGGATCAAGGAAGGACCTCTTCGGACTTCACTTCCTGCTCGACGGCCTGGAAAGAGGGGAGGAGGTCGCCTTCTACGATGTGGAAGCTTCCTCGGACGAGATAATGGATCTTGTCGAATCCTCCCTGGAACCGAAGCTGATCCCCAACCTCCATTTCGTGGATGCCTGTCCGGAATATACCAGATTCTTCATTCAGGCCGTTCCCGCAAAGATAATCGAGCACATGAGGTCCCTGGACGAGGCAAGGACAAGCAGGGTGCTCATCAATCCACTGACATTCTTCATCGAGAAGTTCGGAGTGAAGGATACGGGTGATTTCATAATCATGGTGAGGGACATCGCCATGAAGAAGGGGTTTGTGGTCGTATTCCTCATGGCGGACATACTCCCGGAGAGGGAGATGCAGTCGATAATTGACAAGTTCGACGGTCTGATGGAGCTCAGGACCGTGAGGATAATCGAGGGCATCTATCATACCGTGGAGGTGAAGAAGTTCTCGGTCCAGCAGAAGAACGTCCAGTTGAGCTACCAGATAGACGGTCCGAGGATTAGGATCACATCCACCGGGAAGATCATCTAGATTCGACCGTATTTCCAGCGGTCCCGCTTCCGGGTCGAATTCTCATATCTTTCGGAGGCTTTTGAAATACTCATCCGCCTCATGGTAGATCTCAAGTGACCCTATGTCGAACCATCTCCCCGGGAACCTCCATGCGATCACCGGCCTCCTCTCCACGAGGTAGGTGATGAAATGTCCCAGCGCATCACCAGGCCTTCCCTCGTTCAGATATTCCGGAACGAGCTTCACCGTATCGGCCTTGAAGATGTAGAAGGCGGTAGCTGCAAGGGTCGAAGGGGGATCGTCGGGTTTCTCAAGGAATCTTTCTATCACGCCGTTCTCGTTCACATCGACTATGCCGTAGAGCCTTGCCCTTTCCTCCTCCCCGACATCGTAGACGGCCACAAGGTCCTTCCCCTCCAGATCGAAAACTTTCACGGCCTCACCCGGGTGAAATTCGAACATGTTGTCCGCACCGATCAGTATGGTATCCCTTGACAGACCCCTGCTCTCTATCAGATATCCCAGACCCCCGATGGAGCCCAGCTTCCTCTCCTCGGATGGAGAGGGCTCTATGACCAGCTCGATCCTTTCGTCATCGTATCCGTTCAGAAAGCCGGCGAACCGTTCACCGAATGCCTCGTTTGTGGAAATGTATATTCTTCTTACCTGATCCATCTCCAGGAGGGGGTCGAGCGTGAAGGACAGCATCTCCCTTCCGGCAACGGGAAGGAGATGCTTGGGCCTGTCCCTTGTCAACGGCCACATTCTCCTTGCGAACCCTCCTGCCAGAAGCACCGCATCCATGCTGCCCATTTCATTTCCTCCTCATCTCATCCCACCTGAATACCAGTTTCTCCTGCTCCCTGGTCTGTATTGAACCGGGCCTCCTCCTCCTGACGGTCGCGATGGCATCCCCGGCTCCCATTCCCTTCTCGACAAGGTACAGAGCCGCTATGGTCCCGGTCCTTCCGATCCCTGCCGCGCAGTGCACCATCACCGGCCGGGAGCTGCTGATTATGAAGTCGATTATCCTTGAAGCGTCATCCGATGTGGGCACGCCCATATCGGGAACGGGGAAGTGAACGCATTCGATGCCCGTGATCCGGGTCCATTCCACCGGCCATGGATATTCCGAGAGGTTCACGGCAGAACCGATACCTTCCTCATCTCTCAGATGAAGGAGATATTCCACTTCGACGGGATAGACCGAGGCGAGCAGTTCACCCTCGACTATCCAGTTGTACGGGACCATGCCGTATCGGGAGAACCTGATCATCCGCTCCTCCGAGAGGACCATCAGATCTCCTCCATCTCCTCGTACTCGTCCATTTCCTCCAATTCCTCGAACTCATCCACCTCGGACCAGTCCTCGATATCCTCGCCTTCCTTCACGCTTTCGCTTCCGGAAGATCCGAACCGGTCCCCCTTCTTCACGGATCCTTCAATGCCCCGGATGTCCCTGATCATCCTTTTTGGGGCTTTTCCTGCCTTCCTCTCGGGTCTGATATACCCCTCCCTTGCATGGGTGGAGGATCGTCCCGGTGCACGGACACCGGGCGGAGCCTCTGTCCGGACCCTCGTGTGCCGGGGAGCCCCGGCAGCCGGTGCGGCCGGAACCGCACCAATGGATATCTTATCGGGCTTTACCGGAAGCCTCCCCTTCAGGTCACCCTCTCTTTTCTCATTTCCCTTATCCTTGCCCTTCCTCAGCACAAGGAAAGCGGCCAGGGCTGCCACCACCACAAGTATCAGCACGATCAAGATGAAGATCCAGCCACTGCTTCCCCCTCCACCCTGATTCTTCGAGCTGCTTCCGGATATATCGAATTCGAACTCGAGGGTCTTCTCATTTCCCGCCTGGTCCGAGAATGTCAGATTCACAACATGATGTCCCCTCTCCAGCTCCGTGAAGGTCATGGCTCCGGAATATGGATCGGTGGAGAAGGGCATCTCCTTGCCGTCCATTTCCAGCTTGACGGAATCTATCCTTTCACCTTCCTCCAGGGTCCAGAATATGGATGCGGAATCTCCCTCCACCTCCGGAGATCCGCCTTCGGCAACCCTTGGTGGTGTCATATCCAGTATGAAGGAGAGAGAGTCGGAACCGCTCCATCCTCCCAGATCCCATACAGCAATGGTTATCGAATGCGGCCCTTCCTCCGCATCGAAGATGTGATACGTTGAATCAGTGGCAAGCGAGGTCGTAGTCCCGTCGATCGTGATATTCACTCTGCTTATGCCAACGGATTCTATCACTTCCCAGCTCACGAGACCGTTCCATATTGATACGTACTCTCCTATGGATGTCGTGAACCTTACCGTCGGCGGAGTCAGGTCCACGATGAATTCCTTCCGGACCGTTCTGACGTTCCCGGCATTGTCAGTGCATCTCAGGACAAGGACATGCGGCCCTTCCGACATCTGGATCTCCCTGGAAGTGGCGGATCCCAGTTCCACGGTCTTCTTCCCGTCAAGTGTGTAGTTGAAGAAGGCTATTCCGTTCAGATCGTACCCCTCCCACCTCATGGTGATGTAGGGTTCGGTGATCACACCTGATTCGGGGGAGAGCAGGTTCAGGTCCGGCAATGTGATGTCCACCACTATACTTATCGAGGTCTCGTCCATATTTCCGGCAAGGTCACGGGCCCTCAGAACGAACGTATGTTCTCCCTCCGCAAGGATCACCGAAGTGGATGTCTGTTCGGTCCCTACGGCAATCTCCGAGCCGTCCACGATGAGATCGTAGCCTGCAAGACCCACCTCTTCGAGGGAGCCCCAACTTATCACGATTTCGGTCGCGTTCAGTATCTCCCCGTCATTGGGCCTGAGGAAATCGGGTTTCGGAGCGGTCCTGTCGATGATCACATACGTCGAGTCCGAGAACACGTTTCCCGCGGGGTCCTCCGCCCGGAGCATTATGTCATGCTCTCCCTCGCCGCTCAGTCGGAAATCGTACGAGGTCGCGTCCGGAGGGAGGTTGATCGCCGACATATCGTCTATGAAGAGCTTGAGGATCGAAATGTCAAGTGAAGTAAGGTATTCCCACTTCAGTTCGTGGTCCATGCTCCTGCTTATCAGACCCCTTACGGGTGATGTGATATGAAGGGAGGTGTTGACGGATATGGAGAAGGAAATGGATGAACTGGCCGTATTTCCGGCCATATCCTCCACCTCCACAAGGAACGTGTGCGGTCCTTTTTCCAGGAATTCGGAATGGGAACTGCCCGCCAATTCCATGAGCGCACCTCCGTCGATCGAAACGGATGTGCGGCGGATGCCGGACAGGTCCTCGACACTCCACATGAAATTCACGAGACCGTTGGATATGACCGATCCGTCGACGGGATACAGTATGGAGAGTTCGGGTTCGGAAGCATCAACGGTGAAGCTCACGGTCCTGAGAATTCGGATCCCGTAATGGTCCGTGAAGTTCAGCAAATAGGTGTGCGCACCCTCGTCCAATGTCAGCATGTGGCCCGAAAAGGGGTCCTTCTCGATCCATGAACCCCCGTCAAGAGAGGTGGAAAGCGAGAGGGGGACGAATCCATCGATCATCTCCCATGCCACATCAACCTCCGATGTGGAGTAATAGCCATCCGGCAGAGGCGAGGTGACCACTACCGGCTCGCCGGGGGTCTCTATGACGAGATTCAGGGAGATGGCCTTTGTCAATCCCGCCATATCGACCGCACGGATGTCTATGTTGTACTGTCCCTGATTCAAGTAGAATCCTTGATGGTCCCTGTCCGTTATGTTCATCCATGGAGAGATGCCCTTCCTCACCTGGACCATCTTCAATCCGGAAGTGTTGTCCCACGCTCTCCAGGTGATATTGACATATCTGTTGTCAAGGAACCGGTCCTGTGGTGTGAGGATCTCCAAACCGGGCGGAGAGAAGTCGTAGTACGGATTTGACAGGGGGAAGGGATCGGTGCCGCCGTTATTTGAAGTGAGCTGATAGTTCCTTGTGTCGGAGAAACCGTCGCTGTCATCATCCGTATTGTCCCAATCCTCCCAGTAGTTCCCCCGTGAATTGTCCGACCACCTGAACTGGGACCATGCATCCCTGGCCTGTGCTGTCAGTGCGGAATAGGTGGAGGATGAGCCGTGATTGAACCGAAAGATGTTGAGGTAGACATGGGAGGTCGAGGAGCCTCCCGCGGTCACCTCCACGGCGTGCCCCCCGCATCCCAGGAACCTGTTGTGGTGAACCCTCATGTATGCGATATAGGGATGTCCCGTCCACCAGTAGAAATATATCCCCCGCCCGGCGGTCCCGTTTATGAGGTTGTACTCGAACGTCAATGAAGACCAGGATTGGTAATTATTTAGAGGCGGGTTGTAGCTGTTCGGATGCTGCACGAATATGCCATCCCTTCCGCCGTAGATGGAATTGTTGGCTATCATGACCCTGTTGCAGTCGTAGAGGTGGACCACATCACTGCCGGAGGACCTTCCCGTGAGATTGTTGCCCTGGAAGTACGAGAAATAACCCGAATAGAGATTCATGGTTCTCAGTTCGAATGTGTTGTTGGCAACATCCGAGGATCGGAAATAGTTCTGGGTGAAGTCCCTGATGGATCCCCTGTTCCGTGTGATGTAGCTGTACGATGTGTGGTCGAGAAGGATGTCCATCCCGGGTGAGTCGAAGGTGTTGTTGTCCAGGAAAGAGTAGTATCCGTAATAGGAGTGGATTATGTTGCCGGAACCGGAGGGATTGGAGAAATTGCACCGGGTAATGGTGACCCTTATCGGGACATACATGTAAACATGGGTTGATCCCCCGATCACCGTGACGTTCTCGAGTGTCAGATACATGGAAACATAGTTCGCACCATTGTAATAGGACCTCAGATTGATGGCCGGAACGGAGGAGGGTGCGCGGACGGTTACGTTCCTTATCACCAGATGCTTTGTGGTATTCCTGACCGATATTGCCGATCTTCCAGAACTGCTGCAGTCGATGCTGATATCGGATATGACATACGGGTCCGGCTGGGTTCCGGAACCGCTGTCCACCTGAGGATGGGATGCAAGCTCCGCATCCCCGTCAATGACTATGGGGCTTATCTGATCCAATGCATTGACCCCCCAATCATCGGATGACCGGCCCACTACATATACCCCCCCCGTCATCAGTGCGATGATGATGATAATGTTGATGATGATATGACCATCACCCCGTCCGAGTCTCCGCTTCATGGGATATCCCATCCCATTATCGACTGTCATCTATTATAATTTACACTCCGAGATTCACACTTATGGACATTGAGAGGGGGAGAAATGTTAAGGTAGGAATGCCCGTTCCCGTCACGATGAAAAGGTCCCTGAAGGTCTTCCATCCCGGAGCTTCCTTCCCTTCCGTATCGGTTACCGGCCCCCACTGCTCCAGGTCCTGCGAGCACTGCAGCGGCAGGTACCTTCAGGGAATGCATGATGTATCCGGTCGGAACGCCCTGTATGAATTCGGCATCGACCTCAGCAACAGGGGGGGGAAAGGTCTGCTCGTTTCCGGCGGGTGCGGACCGGACGGGGGGGTTCCCATGAGCCCGCACATACTCCGGCAGATATCAAGGCTGAAAAAGGAAACGGACCTTGTTATCAACATGCACACGGGCCTGATAGATCCGGGGACGGCCGGGAGGATAGGTGCATCAGGGGTGGACATGGTTTCGTTTGATCTGATCGGGGACAATGAGACGATAAGACGGGTCCTTCACCTGGACAGAACGGTCGGTGATTTCGAAAGATCCTATTCGAATCTCAGGGAGGCCGGATTGAGGGTCACACCGCATATTCTGTCCGGTTTCCACTACGGGAAAGAGAGGGGGGAGAGAAGGGCGGTTGACATCGCATCCCGGTTCGAACCCGAAAGGGCTGTCATGATAATTCTCATTCCCACACCGGGAACCCCAATGGAGAACGTTGCACCCATGAAGGATGGAAGGGTTCTCTCCATCGCACGTTACATGAGAGGCAGATTGAAAGGGGAGCTGTTCCTGGGATGCATGAGACCCAGAGGGAACTCCCCACTCGAGATAGCTCTGCTTGAAGCGGGTTTCAATGGCATCGTCCTCCCCTCAAGACGAACCATGGAATATATCGAGGAAAAGGGATACATTGTGGAGAAGCGCTATTCATGCTGCGCAGTCTGAAGCGATCCCGGTCGGGTCATAACAGTATCCTACCTTGTAACGGTGGAGCTCTTCTTTCACCATGATGGTGATGGTCCATTCCTTCACGGAAAGTCCCCATGTACGTGGAGGTCCGTTTTCGGGTGCTTATACGGGATCGACAATTACTTGGATTGTTTTAAGTATCTTCTCTTCGATACTTCCGACCGGGAATAAGAGACATACGGTGATGATTTGAGATCTGTATCCCTCTACGACCCTAAAATATACTCGCTTCTGATGTTCCGGATGCCCGAGGCCTCCAGGGCGAAGGTACTTGATATCCTGAAGAAAAAGGCCCCTTCGATGGGCAGTGTGAAGATGGATATCAGCAGCAAGGAGGGATGGACGGTCATAGAGCTTCTTCTTGCCGCATCACCCTCTAAGAAGGACTTCTCGGATGTATCACCGGAATTCCTGCAGAACAGGTATGATGAGATCTCCAGGGTCGCCAGGAAGATCGCCGACCTTCTCTCTCCCCTTCTCACCGATAAGGGAAAGATCTACAGATACACCATCTTCTCGTGCGGTTCGAGGGACAACGTATGGCTGAAGACCTATTCGGACATGAGCTTCATGTACAAGGACAGCAAGGTGAAGGGGGGGGAGATACTTCAGACGAACATTTCCTATCTGAACCGACTTCTCAACGCCAAGGGGGAGGTGCTGGTCAATTCACTAAAACACGGCAAGGTGGGGGCCAATCTCTACATACTCGGAAAGGTTGACCCCGGTGATGACTGGACCTTTCCAACCACGATGTTCCTGGAGCTCAACATCTCGGACGTGAGTGCACCCGCGGTGTATGACGAGGGACCGATCTCGTTGGCGGATTCAACCCCTTACGGGACCTCCTCCGATCCCAGGAAGAGGCTTTACGAGACACGCCAGAACTACCTCATCAACCTCATGGCGGTGAAATCCAAACTGATAGATGTATTCCTCCTGCAGTCCAGATACAGCGAGATGATGGGCTCCGATATCATGAAGGTGAAGAAGGAGGGGCAGGCTCTGAAAGGAGACATTTCCCGCCTTCAGAACGATATAAACGAACACATGAAGAGATACATCCCCAGGGAAACGGAGAAGAAGAAGGAGAAGAATTTCCTGGCAAAGGAGACCTTCGAGAAGGAAAAGGAACTGCTGACCAGAGCATCCGTCAGGTTCTCCCTGGTATCCGAGGTGGAGCATCAGATCATGAGGTATTCGTCAGCCCTTGTCGTGATGGAAGGGCTCATGAAAGATGCCATAAAGAGTCTGTCCCTGGAATCCCACGGGGTAGCCATAGAGGGCGTGCCTTACTCCCTTGGAGAGATGACAATAAAGGATATGGAGAGGGAAAGACGGGGGCTCGATTCACTCATGGACGAACTCTCCCACTCGAGGGTCATCCTATCCTCCACGATCGACGTTCTCAGGACGTTCATAGACACCAGGCAGAGAGAGGTCTCGGAGGATATGAGCCGTCTTATGAACCTCCTCTTTCTCGTATTCGCCTGCCTCAGCCTTGCCGATGCACTGGGAAATTTCGTTGTCATGGTGATCCAGGCAGGTTATCTTAGCGGCACCCCCTCGCTCGCCAGGGTTTATCAGTATGGATCCCTTGGACTGATCTTCACCCTGCTGCCTCTCCTGATCGCGGCCGTATTCCTCTACCTCTACTTCAAGAAGAGATGATTTTCTTTCGGACACCCCAACCTCTCAATTTAAAAACCGCGGTTCATACAATATCATCTCCATCGGGGGAACACAATGGCAGTCCCTTACGCCCAGAAGATGGCCGAGAGCCAGAAAGAGATATCCATCTCCGATTTCTTTTCAAAGAACAGACAGATCCTTGGTTTCGACAACCCCTCGAAAGCGCTTCTCGTTTCCGTGAAGGAGGCCGTCGACAATTCACTTGATGCCTGCGAGGAAGCGGGAATACTGCCCAGCATACATGTGAAGCTGGAAAAGGTGGACAACAAGGACCGCTACATCATGACCGTCCGGGACAACGGACCGGGTATAGTGAAGAAGCAGATACCACACGTTTTCGGCCGCCTTCTCTACGGTTCAAGGTTTCATTCCATCAGACAGTCCAGGGGGCAGCAGGGTATCGGGATATCCTCGGTCGTTCTCTACTCCCAGCTCACCACCGGAAAGGCTGCCGTCATCACCTCCCGGATAGGCGAGGAATACCCCTGCTACAGGATAGAGGTTCACATCAACACCAAGACCAACAGACCCCAGATAGAATCCTCGGAGGTCATCCTGTGGGACCAGCCCCACGGGACCGAGATAATTGTCGAACTGGAGGGGAGATACCAGAAGAACAAGAAACAGTCGGTTTTCGAATATCTCAGATCCACTGCAATAGTCAATCCTCATGTGGAGATCACGTTCCAGGAACCGGATGGTGGAATATCGACCTTCCGCAGGGTTGTCGAGGTGCTTCCCCAGCCTGCCAAGGAAAGCAAACCCCATCCCCACGGCATCGAGGTGGGGATCCTTAAGAACATGCTGAAATACACCGAGGCCAGGAAGATGACGTCCTTTCTCACTAACGAGTTCACAAGGGTGTCTCCGAGAGGGGCGAGAGAGATACTCGAGAAAGCCAATATACCGGAGAAGAAGGTTCCGAAATATCTTTCCCTTGAGGATACCCAGACGCTTTTCGATGTCATACAGTCCATGAAGTTCATGTCTCCCCCGACGGACTGCCTGTCGCCGATAGGAGACCTCCTGATAAGAAAGGGGTTGAGGAAGGAGATAGATTCCAAGTTCGCCTATACGGTCACAAGGGACCCCTCCGTGTTCAGGGGAACTCCCTTCCAGATAGAGGCGGGAATAGTATACGGCGGTGATCTTCCCCAGGGGGAGCCGGTGAAGGTGCTCAGATACGCAAACAGGGTCCCCCTGCTCTATCAGCAGGGCGGATGTGCCATCACCCATGCCATCGAGAGGATAAACTGGAGGCCCTACGGACTCGAGCAGAGGGGGGGAAAGGGGATACCGGTGGGGCCCGCCGTCATTCTGGTCCATATAGCATCGACAAATGTCCCGTTCACATCGGAGTCCAAGGAGGCAGTGGCGGATGTGGACGAGATACTCGATGAGGTGGGCAGGGCTCTCATGGACTGCGGGAGAAGGATGCGCTCCCACATCAACAAGAAGAAGAAGCTGAAGAAGGTATCCGAGAAATATGATATCATCAAGGAGATACTACCCGATATTGCCAGGAAGAGCGCCAGCATACTGGGAAGGGATGAGCCGCCCCTTGACCCCATAATCACGAAGATAATGAACGTTCACGTTTTCGACAGCGGTATAGTGTTCCGGGAAAAGGGCGAGGGGGAGAGCAGGGAGAAGGTTACGGAGGTCACGATCAAATATCAGAATTACACACAGAAGGAAAGGACCTTTCGCGTCCATGTCAAGATTCCCAATGCCCTCATCCAGGGCATCTATCCCGAGAAATACACCTTGAAGAAGAACATCATCGAATGGGAGATCGGGCCCGTTGCTCCGGCAAGATCACAGAGAATGGGATTCTCCGTACTCGGTCTGGACAAGGATGACTACGACGAGGTGGAGATATACTATTCCAAACTGCCCGGCGAGGTGATAGGGGCGGATCCGCTGTAGGAGGTTTGTGCATGGCAAAGGCCAAGATATTCAAGGGGAACAAGGAAGCCCGGCTCCGGCTGAGAGGTGTCGCCGAGTATGTCTATTCCCAGCTGAAGGAGCAGGAGATCCCTCATCTCGAGGTCTCGTCAAGAACCAAGAACAACATCGTGCTTTCAAGGGATCACAAGGTCTGGAAGTACGGCAAGGACAAGGTCACGAGGTCCGCAAAGGACCTGGGAGGCGCGACCAGCATTCTCCGGTCCCTGTACACCATCGATTTCATCGATGAGATGATAAGGGCGGGGAAGTCCTCCACGCTGAGGGAGATGTACTACATTTCCGAGGGATGGAACAGGGGCAAGTTCCCCTCCCAGGACGAGTCCAACAGACTGGCGGAGGACCTGGAGATAATTACAAAGTGCATGAGGGAGGATTTCAAGCTGAGACCCGAGGAGGACGGGGCCAGGGTGATAGGCGACCTGACGATAGAGGAGACGAACCGGAAGGGCGACAGAAAGAAGATAAACTGCAAGGATGACGTCGGCGATTCCGGCTACGGCATTCCCTACAACGTCGAGGCGGAGAAGCTGAAGTTCAAATCCGTGAATGCGGACATGATAATCGCGATAGAGACCGGGGGTATGTTCGACAGGCTTGCGGAGAACGGGTTCGACGAGAGCCACCGCGCCATCCTGGTCCATCTCAAGGGGCAGCCCGCAAGGTCCACAAGACGCTTCATCAAGAGGCTCCATCAACACTCGAAGCTCCCCGTGGTCATCTTTACGGATGGAGATCCCTGGTCATACAGGATCTTTGCCTCGGTCGCCTACGGCGCCATCAAGACCGCTCACATATCCGAGTACCTTTCCACTCCCGAGGCGATCTATCTGGGCATCACCCCTTCGGACATTATCAATTACGAGCTTCCCTCGGACAAGCTCACCGACCAGGATGTCAACGCCCTGAAATCGGAGCTGTCGGATCCCCGTTTCTCATCGGACAGGTGGAGAAGTGAGATCAAGCTCCAGCTGAAGATAAGGAAGAAATCCGAGCAGCAGGCCCTGGCGAAGTACGGCCTGGATTACGTGACAGACACATACCTTCCAGAGAAGCTTGCAGAACTGAACATAGTCTGAGTTCCCCCGTTTTCGGTATCTCATCCGGGTTCCGGCAGGGAGGTTCGGCTGAACACGCCGGAACCTCTCTATTTCGTGGTGAACGATGGACCGGTGTTCATGAAGGTTTATTTACCAGATGTATCATTAATCAGACCCAAGGCATATCCGGGAGAAAGACATCACATGGGCCTGTTTCGGAGAAGAAGACACGAAAAGATCGAGTACGAGAATATCGGTGTGAAGGAAAGTCTCACGGAGATGAAGGACCTCTCCGAGCAGATAATCGACCTGTCGTATTCTGCCATCCTGTTCGACAGTGAGGACATTGCCGAGCAGGTGAACGAACTGGAGGAGAGGCTTGACAAGCTTCTTTACAATGTAAGGATCGGATTGATGCTGGCAGCGAGGAACAGGGAAGAGGCGGAACAGCTGTCAGGGATACTCCAGGTTGCAAGTGCGGCGGAGCAGATAGGCAACGCCTCCCAGGACCTCATGAGGATATTCGAGGAAGGTGTTGAATTCCGTCCCTTCGCCCCCTTCTTCCTTAAGAAAGGGGACGAGAAGATATGGGCCATACGTGTCAGCGAGGATTCGGACATAAACCACAGGAAGATAAGCGAGCTGGGGATAGAGTCCGAGACCGGCTCCAGGATAATTGCCATAAAGAGAGGACCCAGATGGATCTACGATATCGAGCCTGAGAGAAGAATAAAGGACAGCGATATACTGATAGCAAGGGGCGTCGAGGACGGATTGAAGGAGCTGGTCGCTTACGCGAAAGGTGAGGTGAAATGGGGGAAATACAGGAGATAGAGGACCCCATGAAGGAGGTGATGGACCTCTTTCTCGAGATGAAGGACACCTCGGAGCTGATGGTGGACCTCGCCTATTCATCTCTGCTTTACGATAACAGGGAGATAGCATCCGAGGTTGAGCATCTGAACGACAGGATCGATGAGATGTCGAGCCAGCTTCAGAGGTTCGCAATTTCCGATATATCACGCAGGTCCACGGATGCGACCCTCATGCTCCTCAAACTCTGTTCCTACATCAATTCCATCGCTGATTCCGCGATGACCATAGTGGATGTGGTGCTCAGGGATATCGAACCCCACCCCATACTGAAACAGTCCATCAAGGAATCGGACGTGGGGATCTACAGGTTCGAGGTGAGGAAGGGCTCGATCCTCGTGGGGAAGAAGCTCGGGGAGCTCCGGCTTGCGACCGAAACGGGCATGTGGGTCTTTGCCATAAGAAGGAACGTACGGTGGATATACGGACCCGAGGAGGACGAGGTGATACACCGTGGGGACATCCTGTTCGTGAGAGGGCCCGAGGACGGGATGAGGAAGCTTTCGCTCGTGGCAAGGGGGAAGCTGAGATCCTTTCAATAGGACAGGACAGGTGATCCGGGCGAAAATGTCATCCCGCCTCTATCATCACATCACGACCGGAATGTTTACTGGTTTTTATCCTGGAACTCGATAAGGAACTCCCTGAGTGTCTTGACGCCTTCCAGGGTCATCGCGTTGTATATCGAGGCCCTCATGCCTCCGACGGAGCGGTGCCCCTTGAGACCGATGAGATCGCGTTCCTTCCCCTCTTCAACGCATTTCGCCTCCAGTTCCGGCGTGGGGAGGTTGAACGTCACGTTCATCAGCGACCTGGAGTCCCTGTCCGTCACATGACCCTTGTAGAATCCCCCGCTTCCGTCGATGACATCGTAGAGAAGTTTCGCCTTCTCCCTGTTGAGCCTCTCCATGGCAGGTATCCCGCCCGTCTCCTTCAGATATTCGAGGGAGAGCTTGCACATGTATATCGCGAACACGGGCCCCGTATTGAAGAGGGAGTCCTTCTTTGCATGTGTTATCCACTTCTGCATGGTGGGGGTGTTTTCGGGGACCCTGTCCATGAGGTCCTCCCTCACAACGACAAGGGTGACGCCGGCGGGGCCGAGATTCTTCTGGGCTCCGGCGTATATCACGCCGAACGCATTGAAATCCATGACCCTGTCCATGAGATGGGATGACATATCGCTCACAAGGGGGACCTCATCCGGGACCTTCGGCATGTAATGCCATTCCGTCCCGTATATGGTGTTGTTGCCCGTGATATGAGCGAAGGCGGCATCCTCGGAGAATTCAACGTCCTTGGGAATGTAGGAGAAGCTGGAATCCTCGGAAGAGGCCACGACATCGACCTCCCCGTAGAAACCCGCCTCCTTTATCGCCTTCTTGGACCACGCTCCGGTATTTACATACTGCATCCTCTTTCCGGGAAGCTGGAGGTTGAGCGGGACCTGGTAGAACTGGGTGGAGGCCCCTCCCTGGAGCCAGAGCACCTTCCTGTCGTCCTTCAGATGCATGAGCTCCCTTACAAGCTCCATGGCCTCGTGATGGACCCGGTCATATTCCTTCGACCTGTGGGATATCTCCAGAATGGACATACCGCATCCGGCGAAGTCAAGAAATTCATCCCTTGCCCTTTCGAGAACCGGCAGCGGTAGTGTGGCCGGCCCCGCATAGAAGTTGAACACCCTTTTCGTCATATAATTCACCTCTTCTGTCAGAGCTTGTTTATCGTGAACCCCGTCCAGACCTTGGGGTGGAAGAAGGTGGATTTCTGGGGCATGCATTCGAAATTCCTTGATACGGCTTCCACCTCCTCTATCCTTGTCGGATTCATGAAGAATACACACTGCGCCCCCCCGTCCACGGCCCTGATGGATTCCTCCACCGCATCGCCAATCCCCTTGATATAGACCACATATCCGCCCCCGGTCATGGTCCCGTGAAGAAGTTTCTCCTTGTCGATCCCCAGTATGCGGTCGAGTATCATCGAATGGAGGATGGAGACATCCAGCTTTCTCAGCTCATCCGAGGCATCCTTCAGGAGCTCGTTCATGGGTGAGATGTCCCTGAGTTCCATGGAGCGGAACCGTCCGTCCTTCATGTACAGACCGAAAGCATGACCTCCCGCCCCGAATACCCTCTCCATCTCCCCGAACATATCCTCCTTCCGGTCGAATTCCCTTACCTCGAAGCTCCCGTGGAGCTCTTCAAGGAGCCTGCCGGGATCGAAGTCCTCCAGATTCTGAACGAGCCTGTGAGTGGGCAGGATGACGAGACCGGGGTTGGACATGTTCACGAACGTCAGCATCCTGTACCTGGCACCCTCAAGGTCCGGTCTCTCCTTCATCAGTGCAAGGGCCGTCTTGTACCTGTGGTGGCCGTCGGCAATGATTGCATACTTGCTCTCCATGGCCCTGGAGATCGCCTCCTTGTCACTGTCGGAATCGACCTTCCACAATCTGTGGCGAATGCCCTCTTGATCCTTCACATCCATGACGGGCTCCCCGTCCATGCTCCTTTGCAGAACGCTGTCCACCTCTCCCTCGGCATCGGGGTATATCACGAATATCTGCCCGAACTGGGCAAGGGTCTGCCTGGAGAGATTCAGCCTGTCCTCGATGTCCTTGGGCAGCGTCTCCTCATGCTGCAGTATCCCCGTGAAGGGGCCCTCCTCCGGGGCGGAGGTTGCGAATTCCTCGAGCTCCAGGAGGCCGATGAACCCGAATCTCGACAGCGTGCGGTCCTCCACGGTGAAGTCCTGGGAGTAGACATAAAAACAATCCGTCTCCTCCCTCTTCAGTATGCCCTCTTCCATCCATTCGTTCAGAAGGTCACGGGCCCTCGTATACTGATTGTTCTCCCCCGTATCATCCGGTCGGGGTTTGTTCTTCGTTATCCATGAGATATTGTAGGGGGACAGGGACTGGACCCTGTCCAGCCTCTCTCCCTTTATCACATCGTATGGCGGCGAAACGACCTTCGAGAGGTCGCCCACCTTCTCCCTGTCGTATCTATATGCCCGGAACGGGACGACTCTGACCATGGGTCCGGGAAGGTAAATTCCTTCTTTAAACCTTACTATCGTGTCCCGGTCACGATGAATGCGGCATGGTCCACCTGGAACGGGGAAAGGTCGATCATCCTCTTCACCTTCATACCCCCCCTCTCGAGTTCGGCGCGAACCTTCCCGAATATCCTTGCGGGGTCGGATGTCACATCGACGGACCTTGCCTTCAGCATGAGACAGGCCGTGCCCCCTTTGCGAAGAAAGATGTCAGCGTTCCTGAGCAGCATTCCCACCTGGTCCTTCTGCGAGACATCCTGGTAGAGGTACTCCACATCGGGTACAATCATCCGATATGTTTCGGGATGAAAGGCATCGGCAAGGATCGGGATGATGTTCCCTCTCCGCTTCGACAGGGCTGTCAGTTTCCTGAAAGGTGTCCTTGAGAATTCCACGGCATAGATCGTATCATCCGGCAGCAGGTCCGAAAGATGCGACACGGTCGTCCCCTGGGCAGCTCCCAGGTAGAGCAGGTCCCCCTCGGGAAGGGGGGCATTCCCTTCCTTCTTCAGCAGGGCCGCCATCTTGGACCTCCAGGGGATCCACTCCCGGTACACGGCATGATCGATCTCGATCAGAGGTTCACCGTACACCGATCTTCCCCCTTCCAGGTCCAGCGTGTATATGCGGCCGTTCCTCACAATGCACCTTTCAGCTTCCATCGGCCGGTGAAGTGATTACTATGTATTCATCAGTTTCCCGGAACCACCATCTGTCATGAATGAGCCGGTACCCTCTTCACTCCTCCTCCACCATCTTCCCCCCCTTCTTCCTGAAGGCGAACAGCAGCACCAACATCAGCAGGATGATGACAGCTGCAAGAAGGACATACAGGAAAATGTCATTGCCCGTCTTCTCCTCCTTCTTGAGCGGAGGCACATCCTCTCCCTTATCCCATTCGGCTGTTCCGTATCCATTCTTCTCCGCAGAGAAATGCGTGCCATCGGGGAACTCACCCGTGAATTCCGTGAAGACCGCCCGTCCGTTCTCGTCGGTCACGGCCTTGTAAACATCTCCGCCGATCGCAGCCTTCACCACGACGTCCTCAAGAGGATTGCCCTCCTCATCCACTATCACGATCTCCGGATGGGAAATCCGGGTGGAATGATCGTAATAGCCGAACACCATGTCAATGCTGGTGTCCTCCGTGAGGTTAACGTGGGTTTCCGTTCTCGTGTAGCCGCTCCTGTTTCCTCCATCGACCACCTCATCCGGAGGTATCGCCACAACGATATAGCTGCCGTAGGGCAGATTGTCCGAGGCAAAGGTTCCGGCGGCATCCGACTGCAGCGCGCTCACAAGCTCGCTTCCTTTGTAGATCTCTACCGTCGAACCGGGTGCGGCCTCTCCATCGAGGGGGCCTCCCGAAAATGTGAGATTACCTGATATTCTTGCTGTATCCGGAGGGATGTACTCGTAATATCTTAGGGAAATGAACATGTCCCTATCCTCCGTGAAATTCACGATCCCCCTCCAGATGGTGTATCCCGATTCATTCCCGCCATACCGCACATCTCCAACCGGGCGGGCCACGATTATGTAATCACCGAAGGACACGTTATCGAGAACGAACCGCCCGTCCTCATCCGTCACGGTCGAATCGAACGGATGGGTCAAGCCGGGATCGAACAGGGTGACAGTGATATTTGCCGCGTTCTCCCCGTCGAGGGGGCCATTGTAGTAAACAACCCGCCCGGACAGGGTTCCAGAAGGCTCCGGCGTGTAGTTGTAGAACGGTACGGCTATATCGATATTCATGTCCCCCGTGAGGTTGAACGTTAGATTCCATTCGGTGTATCCGCTGACATTCCCACCCTCCATGACCGCATCGGTGGGAACGGCCCTGATCAGATAACCATCCCCGAAGGAAATATTCCGGAACAGGAAGTTCCCATCCTCCCCCACGATCATGTAGGTGAGGAGGGAGGAACCGTTATGAATGCTGATATTGCAGCCCGAAGCGTTCACGCCGTCCTGCGGCCCTCCATCGTAGGAGACATGCCCTTGAATTGTCCCCTTTGTGGGGGGAAGTGTGGTCGCGTTGAGGATTATTCCCTCTGACTCGATCCCCGAATCATCAAAGGAGACCAGCCGGAACCAGTATTCCGTTCCACCGACCAGCCCCTCCATCGTGTAGCTGCCGGCGCTCGTGGTATTGAGCAGCAGACGCCAGTCACCCGTGTCATTTCCGTATATCCGGTATCCGGCCGCATCACTGGAGTTCGAGCCGTCGAAGGAGATCCGGACCGAATCCTCGGAAAGAACATCTATCGTTGCATTCTGCGGTGGATCGGGGGCCTCGAAATCCGGAAGGAGAACGTAGATGTATTGTGTCACATTCGCATCTATACCTTTCAGGAATAATTCCCTTTCAACATCCCCCCCGCCATACCACAGCGTGATATCGTTCCTCACCGGACTTGAAGTGTTGGCCCCCCGATATGCTTTGGCTATAAGGGGCGGCATTTCAAGGAATCTACCTGTCTGATCGGACACGGGATCACTTCCTCCGAAATGTTCGGTGGAATATCTGACCTCCCCATCGGACGAGAGCTTCAGATCCACACCCTCGATCACGGTCGTGTTTGTCTCGTCCCTTACCAGCACGATTCTCTCGTTCTCAACTGTGAACAGCGAACCCGAATATATGGCAAGATCCGAGGAAGGGGGATCGAATCCCAGCACCCTTGCGCTGCCGCCGTGAAGCTCCGCGAAGAGATTCTCGTAATACCCGCTCAAACGGAGAAGGGTGACATTATCAGAGTTCGTGCCGTAGAGTACGACTGATTCGGATCCGGTCATGTTGATGGTCAAGAAGTCCATGCTTACATCCGAGGAACTGCTGATGGAGAGTCCCTTTGCCTGTTCTTTATCGCTGGAGATCAGGACGAATCCCCCGGCCACTCTCCTTGAGCCGTAAATACCTATCGGGTTGTAAGCGCTGAGAAAAAACATTGACACATCTTCGGAGTCCCAAATATTCATCGACGATCCGAGAGATGACAGCTTCAGATTCAGCAGGGTGATGTTGTTGCATCTGTTCAAGTTCACACTAACTGTACCCAAACCACCGACTATCTGCATGAAGGATAGCGTGATATTCGAACTCGAACTTAGTCCCGCAGCAGGTGAACTCGACAAACCCGCTGCCACTATCACATCATCGGGCGAAGAGGAATTCCCTCTTATGGTCAGGTCGCCCTTTCCGGAAATCGAGAATCTATCGTAATTTCCGGAGTTCACGATTATCGTGGTATGAGGTCCGGCATCGTCCACCGCATCCTGTATGTTCGTGTATGTGGAACCTCCGGACCCATCCACGTAAAGTATGGTGTCTCCGGATGCCCTGCTTCCGGACCGGACATCGTCCATTCCGTAAGTTCCGAGCAGAACGGGAATCATCAAAAACAAAACACAGATAATTACGGAATACCTTCGACTCATCTTCCATCCCCCTTTGAATAATTATTTACACGTACCAATATATGTTTATTAAGTTTTTATCGTGAAATCTGCACTTCAACTCCCTGTTGCCGGCGGATTCTGCCGTTAAACGATGATGATCGTGGAATATTCCTTATCTGTGTCAATTCTCCTTACGCAAACCCCGGGGCAAGATTTAACTACCTTCCTTCCGAAAGGGTCCCGCAATAGAGACACCAAAGGTGCTGTCCAATGGAAACCGGTCATGCTCGGGAGGATGAAAGGCACCCGGAGCCCCCCGTGGGTGTCGTTTACGGCAACGTCTCGTCCAGTTCCTTCAGATGCATCCTTTCCGACCCGTCCATCAAGGAAATGGACCATGTTGAGGTACATCATCCTGTGGAGGGGTGGATACTGGGGAAGGTTGATGATCTGGAGCTGAGGTCCGATGTGGATGCGGGGGATGCGGCCCTTCTCCTCTCCGGTCGCGAGAGGAGCTCCGATTACCGGCGGATAGCCACGATCAAGGTGATAGGAAGAAGGAACGAGGAGGGGAGACTGATAAGGCCCCTTACACCGGTCCTCCCATCGTCTTCCGTATATCTCCCGGACGAGGAACCCGTGAGGGAGGTTCTCGGACTGGGGCTCTCAAGGGAGAACGGAGCCTACGTCGGCAAGCTGTTCAATACCGGGATGGATGTGTGTATCGACCCCTATCAGGCCGTGGGAAATCACGTATCCATTATAGCAAAGACCGGATCGGGAAAATCCTACGTATGTGGTGTACTCGTCGAGGAGCTCAACCGACACGGAATACCCGTGGTGATACTCGATCTGCACGGAGAATACCGTTCACTGATGTCCCCCAACATAGACGAAGATGAGTTCCGGAGGATGTCAAGGTTCGGTGTATCACCAAGGGGGCTCGCGGACTCGGTGTCCATCTTCTCTTTTTCGGCGGAGACTCCCGGGAGCGGTATCGATGTCCGCCTCGGTCTGGATGTTGCTTCCATGAACGCGGAGGACCTGCTGGACCTCATGGGTCTCAGAAATGTGGGCCCCGGCTCATCCGTTCTCTATTCCGCCATAAGAAAGGTGAAAGACATATTGGGAGACGATGTGGAGCTCTACGATATCATCTCCGCTGTCGAGGCGGATGCCAACCCCGCAAAATGGAACGTCCTTTCCGGTCTGGAGCATATACAGAGGATCGACGCATTCAATGCTCCCCCGACCCCGGTGACCCAGATAGTATCGAAGGGGAGGATCACGATCGTCGAGATGAAGGATGCGCCACTGGACACCCAGCAGATAGGTGCGGCGGTCCTGTTGAAGAAGCTTTTCCACGCAAGGAAGGAGGGATTGATACCTCCCTTCATGCTCGTCGTGGAAGAGGCGCACCATTTCTGTCCCCAGTCCGGTCCTGCAATAACATCCCCCATCCTGAGATCCATAGCATCCGAGGGGAGAAAGTTCGGAATGGGTCTCCTGATCGTTTCCCAGAGGCCCGCCAAGGTGGACAAGAACGTTCTGTCCCAGTGCGGGACCCAGATCATACTGAAGCTGACAAACCCCAACGATATCAAGGCGGTGATCGCATCGGTGGAGGGTCTCACGACAAGGATGGCGGACGAGATCCAGAGACTTCCCGTGGGTGTGGCCATCCTTGTGGGAGGAGGCATTTCCGAGCCCATTCTTGTGGAAGTGAGGACAAGAATGACACGGCATGGAGGCGGGGGTGTGGATATTCTCAGAGACCTTGAGATGAGAGGTTGAGCAATTATACAAAGAGGATAATGGTCTCATAAAGATTATTTACCCCCGCCACACATACTCGACCCGGAGCTAGGTCATGGAGATTATTACCGAGATCACCAGGGAAAGAATGGAGAAATACCTGGACACTACCTCCAGGGCTTTGAACAAGGTGGAGATCGCACCCCCGCCCAGAAGTCATCTCAAGAAGCTCGCAGAGGACTTCCTGGCCATGGCCATGTCCTATTTCATGGATGCCAAGGCATTTGCCAAGGAAGGTAATTACGTCCTTGCCTACGGAGCCGTGAACTATGCCCATGGCTGGCTGGATGCCGGTGCCAGGATGGGACTGTTCGATGTGGAGGAGGACGATCAGCTCTTCACCCTTGCGGAGTAGATCTTTTTTCATCATACAGGATTTTCAATATCCCTTACGCAAAGTGATCTTATGGGATATTGTGGTAAGTCCCTTCCGCCGATTGGAAAGAGAATCGGGACTTCCCCATCTATCAGCACCGG
>NJDO01000047.1 GCA_002254385.1 Thermoplasmatales archaeon ex4484_6
CCTCCTCCTCCGGTGAGGAATCAGAGACCCGTGCCCAAAGCACCATCGGACATCGTTCAGATGCTGGGAACATCTGTCATTCTGGATGGCAGGAACTCCACCGATGCCGACAGTGCCCCGTCCGGGGACGTGAATGGCACGGCGCTCGTCTATCAGTGGAACTTCACGAGGATCCCACCTGGATCGCTCATAAATGACGGCTCCCTCTCTCCGAATGACACGGCCGCCATTGTCACGTTCGCTCCCGATGTTCCGGGTATCTACGATATATCCCTGGCGGTGTTCGACGGGGAGTACTGGTCCAACCTCACGGATGAGGATTCCGTGAGGGTTCTGATGGAGAAACCGAACGAGCCCCCGGTGGCGGTAGCCGGTCCGGACCAGAGCGGGTACGAGGACACGCTTTACGTCCTGGACGGAAGCGGGTCCCACGATCCCGACGGTGAGATAACCGTATGGGAATGGACCTGCACGAGCCATGAGCTTGCACTTGATGACGCCGACACCTCCACGCCCTCGTTCACACCTGCGGATCCCGGGACCTACACGTTCAGGCTCAGGGTGATGGATGACAACTCGACATGGTCGGCACCGGACACGGTGAATGTCACGGCTGCAAGGGTGGGCGAGAACGTACCTCCGGTAGCGAATGCCGGCGAGGATCAGACAGTATTGCTGGGAGAAGAGGTCTACCTGGACGGTTCGGGCTCATCGGACCCGGACGGAGAGATAATCACGTGGGAGTGGAGCTGTGTCAATAGAGACCCGATCTTTTCCGATCTGAATACCTCCTCCCCACATTTCACGGCGGAGGAGGAGGGAACTTACGAGATATCCCTGAGGGTGATGGATTCCAATCTCACGTGGTCCTCCCCCGATGTGGTGAATGTTATCGTGGAGGTCCCCTATCACAATCCCCCGCCGGTGGCCGATGCCGGGGAGGATATACACGCGGAAGTCGGGGAGATGGTGACACTTGATGGATCCGGGTCATTCGACGAAAACGGTTTCGTGGCACAGTTCAACTGGACATGTGTATCCCACTCAGTGACCCTCTTCGAGAGGTTGACATCCCATCCGTCGTTCGTTCCCGGGGAGGTCGGAACCTACGTGTTCACGCTGGCGGTATCGGACAACGAGGGTGCCTGGAGCCAGGAGGATGAGGTCAATGTATTCGTAACGGAGTCCCTGCCCTCCAGGTATGATGTTCATATTGGCCCCTTCCGGTATGATGACGGGGGCCTTGTGACGGAAGGTACTGTCGAGATGGAGCCGGTGTCCGGGAGCGGTATGAGCTCGTCACTGGGGGATGACGGCCGGGCCTACTTCGGCGATATGCTTCCCGGAACGTATTCCATATCGCTGTTCATTAACGGTTCCATCGTTCTCGGACCTGTTGTGATAACGGTGGAAGAGGATGGGTCCGTTTCCTACGGCGGCGTGCAGCTGTCGGTGGAGAGGCCCGGTAACGGAGGTGACGGACCGGAGGATCCCGGGAGCAACGACACCGGAGAGGTTGAAGATGTGGTGTCGGATGGAGAAGGGGGATCGGGAGCTGTCGTGGCCATCGTGGTCCTCATCATACTGCTTGTCATAGGGGGAGCTGTGATCCTCGCCGTGTTCCTTGTGAAGAAGAGGTCGGGGAATACGCGGTCCGATGACGGGGATGAGAAAGGGGAAAGGATATGCCCCTCATGCGGGGGGAAGATGACATTCTCCGAGGATTTCAACAGGTACAGATGCATCGACTGCGGCAAGTACGGGTGATATGTTGCGGATCCGGTTCCTATCTCTCTTGATAACGCTTCTTGTCATTTCTCCCCTTGTCATCTCGGTGGGGGGAGAGATTGATGTTTCGGTGAGGGTGCTGCCCAACATGCCCCGCCCGCGTTACAATCATACGTCGGTCAGGACAGGAGAGAGGATATACGTTTTCGGCGGCACCGCGGACGGGACCACGTCCCTTGCAATATCGGAGGCTCTCGATCCTAAGGCGAACGAATGGACGGAGCTCCCGAACATGTCCATCCCTAGAATGAGGCACACCGCCAGCTACATGGAGGCTCTAGGAAGAATAATTATCGTGGGAGGCTTCCAGGGGGGAGGGCATCCTTCCCTGTTCAGGCATTTCATGGGAGATGGCAACATTTCCCTTTCATCATGCGAGTTCTTCGACGTGGAAACGGAGCGTTTCACGGAGGCTCCACCGCTCGAAACCGGAAGATTCTGGCACAACACCCATCTGCTTCCCAACGGGAGCCTGCTCGTCATGGGGGGCCTGAACGTGACCTCCGGTACTCTTTCGTCCTGCGAGCTCTTCGACGGGAAGGGGTGGCGGGTCTTTCCCTCCCTTCCCATCCCCCTTGCAAGGTTCGCCTCCTGCGTGTATCCCGACGGAAGCATACTCGTTGCCGGGGGCCATAACGGAACGGTGAAGGTCGGATCGAGAAGAGCATTCCTCTTCGAGCCGTCAAGGGGTGAATGGAGAGAGGTATCACCGATGAACCGGGGAAGGGGGTATCCCGGGTTCTGCTATCTTCCGGGTCATGGGTTCCTGGTTTCCGGCGGTTTCTCGATGCCCGGCATGGACGACCACACATCGGCGGAGATTTACATAAGGGAAACGGATAAATGGGTAATGACCGGAAACATGTCCTTTCCAAGGCATGCGCACGGTAGTGTGGTAACGGCCGATGGTAGGGTGATGGTCGCCGGAGGTTCCAACTGCGAGACGGGGATGTGCCATTCCGGCATGGAGATCTACGACCCCGTGAAGAATGAATGGGAGAACATAGGTTCGTTCATAGTGGCAAGGAAATGGGGGACCGTCACGTCCACCCCGGACGGGGATGCGGTGGTGATAGGAGGCAGGGCCTGCAACTATGCAACGGGAAGGAGCGAGCTGGTCCTCTTCTCGGATGTATCATCCGTGGAAACGGATACGTTCCTACGCGATCTCTGTCTGGGAACGATGTTCCTCTCGATCTTCCTGATCCTGCCCGCGGCCCTGGTGTGGAAGATGAGAAGGCTGGAGGGTTTCGATTGACGGGGGAAGAGGGTATCAGGTGGTCATACGACACGATACCCCACATTCTGACGGTCCTGCTCGGTCTTGCGGTCATGTTCATGGGCCACGAGCTCTGGGGAGCCTTCTACATGCTCGTTGTGATCTTCGGGATGCTCAGGTTCTGGTCATCCATATGCACCCGGTGCAGGGCATATTCTTCCCCCTCGTGTCCAAGTGGATACGGCATCATTTCGGCAAGACTGTTTCCCCAACGAGAGGGGGATTTCGAGCGTGCGTTCCGGAGAAACATCATATCGGTTTCCCTTCAGTGGTTCATCCCGCTGATCGTCGGAGCCTTCTATCTCGTATTCCGTTTCGATACGCTGCTGCTCGCTGTCTACCTGGCCTTCGTGATTGTGGGTTTCGTTGTGGTACCCGCCGCCGCGCGGATGAAGGGATGCGGCAGCTGTCCCCAGAAAGCCGAATGTCCGTTCAGGAAATGAGGTCAGTTCCATTTCAGTACGTGGTCATCGTACTCTATCTCGAATCGGAGCTTGTGCCTCGCTTCCTCGTTGGCGATGCCGATCAGAAGTCGGGAAAGCTCCGGATCATCCACCATCTCCGAGAGATCCATGTAGAGCCTGAAGGCTGCCTTCTCCTTCTTCATTGCAAGAATGAGGGCTCCCTGATAGTCCATTGTCTTTGTGGGGTTGACATCCACTATGTAATCGGATATCTTCAGGTCCGGAACCTTCTCATCCTTCATGATGTCTATCTTCCCGTCCCTTGCAAGTTCCAGCTTCTTCTTGTGCCCCAGCTCCTCCCGTGCAAAACCCTCGAACACCCTTTTCATCGACGGGTTGTCCATCTTTCCGGCAAGGTCCATGTAGAAATCGTGGGCTTCCTGCTCCTTTTCGATGGCAAAATCGAACAGATCATATATCGAAGTCATCTCCTCCATGCATATACCTCTTCGTTGAAGTGTAAACCCCCTTTGCAGATAAAAATATCTTCCCGAAATAATGGACCCCCGTTTCCGGCAGGTCACCCCGCATCCATCCTGCATGATGCAATCGGGGATCCCCTCAAAGCAGGGACCTCAATGCCGTGTGAAGCAGGACCTTCATGGAAGCTTCCCATGCCTGGTTGTGGCTCCTTTTCCTTGCTATCTCGACAGCCCCGGGATGGATCGTGAAATCTATATCCTTGAATATCACGTCCATCAGCACGAGCCCAGTAGGCGGCATGGTCCTTATCCTGTCCTTCACCTTCAGTGCCTTATCGGAGGCTTCCGGACCCTTCAGAAGCTCCGCGAGAAGTTCACGTTCGAGGTCTCCCCTGGCCACCGCCAGTGCGGCCCCCACCATCCTCCTCACCTGGTTCCATAGGAACCTCCCCCCCACCATGTCGATAATGACCAGATCCCCCCTTCCGGAGAGGTCCTGTGCCCTGGCCAGATCGATCTGAACGACGGGATCCTTTCCCTCTTCCAGACGGCAGAGATTTGTAAAATCGAACCTTCCGACGTATTCGGAGAGTGCGCCGTTCAGATCCTTCGTCTGCTCTCCGGTCATCTCTCCCGGTGGGAGATGGTACCTGTACCACCTGGAGTTGGCCCATCTGATGTTCTGCCCCTCCCTCATCCTTCCGTAGGCGATGCACCAAATGCCCTCCAGGTTGGCGTTGAGCCCCTTGAGCAGCTCTCCCGGATCCATGTCCGTTTCGATGGCGAAGACATTTCCGAGAGAGGAGACCCCCGCATCCGTTCTGGAGGAGAATTCGATGGGGTGAGGTCCTCCCGCTTCATGCTGGCCCATCCTCTTCAAAGCCTCCAGGATGGCTCCCTCCACGGAAAGAGCATCCTCGGATCCCTGTCTCTGGGAGCCGTGGAAGAGGCTCCCGTCGTAGGCTACCTTGATCCCGTACCTCATGCCACCCCAATGGCGGTGAAACAGATATACCTTTAGACCGCTAACCCGGAAAGGTGATGCCCGTATGGAGGGAAAACGTCCGGGAATGGATCGCATCGTTCCCATCATCGTTCAGCCGAAGTATCAGGGGAACATCGGTTCCATAGCAAGGCTGTGCAGGAACTTCGGGGTGAGGGAGCTCATCCTTGTGGATCCCCCGCCCCTGGAGGATGAGGCCTGGGCATATTCCATGCACGGCAGGGAGGTGCTGGAAAGGGCCGTCATCGTGGACTCTCTGGAGGAGGCTTCCGGTATGGTGGACCACCTGGTCGGGACATCCGGTGTGTCCGAATCCACGGAGAAGAACTACCACCGCAATCCCGTGTACCCCCGCGAGTTCATCTCGTGGTCAAGGGATGCCTCCGGCAGGATCGGTCTTGCGTTCGGGAGGGAGGATTTCGGTCTTTTCAGGACCGAGCTGGACATATGCGATCTGCTCGTCACGATACCGGCTTCCCCCGCATATCCGATACTGAACCTCTCCCATGCGGTCTCCATAATCCTCTATGAGCTGTTCAATGCGGCGGAGGAACCTCCGAGAAGGAATGCCAGGCCCGCAACGGGGACGGAGAAGGAGGCGCTTTTCGCCCATTATGACAGGTTGATGGAGGCCTGCGGCGTCCCCGAGCACAAGAGGCCCATAGCGAGGACCAATTTTCGCAGGATGGTATCGAGGTCCAACATGAATTACAGGGAATTCTACTCCCTGATGGGTACGTTCTCGAGGGCCATGGTCAGAATTGGAAGGTCAGCGACCGGAGACGATGCTGAATTTGGGACCCTCGGATGACGGACCCGCCTGTATCGTCTGCTGAGGTGCCGCAGTGGGCCTGTATCTCACCTGGCTCAGTGTGGGATGTTTTGCATAGATCTGCAGTTTCTTCCTTCTCCTTCTTCTTGCCATCCCTACAAGGAATATCGAACCGAGTATCACGAAGATGAGTATAATGGCCAGGATCACCAGGATCCTGACGACGTCCCCTCCGCTGGAGGTTCCCGTGGTGACCCCTCCGGATGGGCTGATGTCGATCTTCAGGTCCACGCTTCCCTCGGCGGATGCGCCTGCCCTGTCGTAGACCAGGACCTTGATCCGGTATATGCCGTTCTCCAGGGAGCCGGGAAGGTTCACCGAGAGGGTATATATACCGTCCCCCGAGACATTGTCCGGTGATATCCCGTCATCCTTCATCTCCTCGCCCGTGGATCCCCCCAGTGTGGACAGGTCGGCTACCACGTTCTCGATGTCGTCGAGTCCGTCCATATCCTCGACCCTGCATCTCAGGACGATCTCCGTTCCGGTGTTGTTCCGGTCTATGACATCGGGGTCGATGGAAAGCAGAAGGATGAACGGGGGTGAGTTCCCCGTGTCGCTGACGATCGTGATCCTGAGGTCCCTGGTATCGGACCCGCCCTTCCCGTCCGAGACCGTTACGGATACCGTATCGACTCCCTCCCTGTCGGGAGCCTTGTAGGTGACCTCTTCACCGCTGCCGGATATCGATCCGAGGATGGCCCTGTAGTCGTAATCCAGTTCGTCACCGTCCTGGTCCACCGCGACCACGGTCAACCTGGTGCTCTCCCCGATCTCAAGTCTGCTCTTCTCCGAGTCAAAGGATGTGATGAGGGGGGGTCTGTTCGGAGCTCCCTCCGTCACCTCCACCTTGGTTCTCTGCTGATCCGAGGAACCCGACGGATCGGTCACCGTCACGAGAAATGAATAATTGCCCGGTTCCGCCGGAGCTGTCCACTGCCATGTCGGTCCGCTTCCGTTGTAGATTCCGGATTCCACTTCCAGTTCATATGAGAGCGGGTCCTCGTCCGGATCGATCGCTGTCACCTTGAGGGTGACAATGGAACCCGTGGTGGTCCTTTCGGGTTGTGCCGTGAACGACCTTATCTGGGGCCTGTGGTTGGACCCCGAATAGGATCTCGCCTCCGAGACCGCGGAAAAGGCGTCGAGCATCCCCCACCCGACCTGGAAGTTGTAGGTGTCGGATATCTCCGGATAGGATGGATCCCCCATACCTTCGGCGGTGAGATGCAGAATGGTCTTCAGGGGATTGCTCCGGTTGTTCGGTCTCAGGTTCCGGTTGGCCTCGAGCATACATGCGATTGTGCCCGAAACGTGCGGTGCGGCAAAGGAGGTGCCCGAACCCTGTGCCATCCCGGACGCGGGTTGAAGACCGGATGTCCGTGAATACAGGGCGAAGTGGAGGGATACGCACGGAGCGCTCACATCGGGTCTGAGCTCGTCATATACGTCACCATCACCGTCATCGGTCCTGGGTCCCGTTGTGGAGAGTGGCCATGGTTCATCGTCGCTCCTGTCTATGGTGCCCTTGTGATCGATCCCCCCCGCCACGATCACCCTGTCGGGCCATGAGGTGGCGGTCTGATCCTCGTAGGAGCCCCCGCTGTTGCCTGCCGCCAGCACCACGGGGATCCCTTCCCCGACAAGATTGTCGAGGGCCCTGGCAACGGCACCGTCGCCCGGACCGATCCCAAGACTTATGGAAACCACATCGATCCCGTTGAATCCCGAGCCCCAATCGTGGTCCCTGTGATCGCTCACCCACTGCAGCGCCGAAAGGAGTTCGTTGGAGAACGGGTTGAGGTCCAGGTTCAGTGAGTTGACCACCTTGAGATCTATGAGACCGGCATCGGGAGCCGTGCCCACGGTACCATTGATATCCCTTCCGAGGGCAATGGATGCCACGCCCGTTCCGTGTCCGGACCTGTCATCGGGGTCGAACGTCCCGTCGCGGGGCGTGAGAGGGGTTGCCGGAAGGGTGAAATCGGCCCCGGCCACGAAGGAGCCGTCGAGAAGCGGATGTTCGTTATCGACCCCAGTGTCGATTATGGCAATGGTGACCCCCTTTCCGGTGAATCCCAGATCGTGCGCGGTCTTCGGCGAGTATTCCGCCGAAGGAGCTGCCTTCACGGCCGGGACGGATGTGTCCATCATCGGTACCGGTGGGATCTGCCTCTCTATGACCAGGACACCTTTGCAGTCAAGGAGCTTCTTCATATCCTCCATGTCGGGGAGGACGGCTGTCACCGCCGTCACGATCGTGAAGGTGTCCTGCACCTCTCCTCCCGTCTCCGTTATCCTTCGGACGATCCCGGGAACATCACCCGAGGAGGAGGCGTGGATGATGACGTGGAAGGGGCCTTCACCCGAGAATCCGTCATCGATTCCGTCGTGGTCCCTGTCAAAGGAATAAACTCCATGGGTTCCTTCCTCTGCTCCGTCAACCTTTAATCCGGTGATGATGAGCATGGCAGCAGCGAGCAGAATTGCGATCTTCCCTTTCATGTCCGGTCACCCAGTCCTGAGATGAAACTCATTGATTTTCCGCCAGATATTCGGGCTCCACGACAAGAGATCTCAACTTAACCAGTCTGGAGGAGCCCACGGGGATGAACGTCTCACCGTATATTCCCCCCTCGACCTCTGACGGATACGTTATGATGGTCCTTTTCTGCTCCTCCTTCGCGGGTCCTGGAGCGGGCTTTGTGCCCTTTCCCCTGCCTGCGGGTTCTATGGGGGGTTGTGTCGGAGGTTTGAACCGGGGAGCTGCCGGGGTCTTCCGGGGTTGGACCGGTCTGAACCGCGACCCTTCCCCGGCAGGTCCCGTCCGCGGCCGTACGGCCGGGGAGGGCCTTCCGGCGGGATCTCCCCCGGAAAGGAGTTTGTACAGCAGGATGATGAGGAACAGGGCAAGAAGAACACCCCCGATCACGAGTCGTATGTCCGGGGGTATCTTGTCGTCAAGGGCATCTCCGATGCTGCTGATATACAGAGGAGCCAGAATAAAAGCCCCGACGTACAGGGAATAGATCAGCAGGAGAACGATCGGGAGCGTCGGTAAACCATTCCGCTTGGCGGGAACGGCTCCCCTGACTGCCGCTCCATCCCCGGAAAACCTCTGGTGGGCCATCGGTCCCACCCAAACAACTGAGGAGTTTTAAACGTTTCGAGAAGTGATCCATGCCGGAATGGAGAAAGATTATATCCGATGGGAAATCTGACCAACGGATGTCCGGATGGACGGTGCTGCTCCATTTGCTTCTGGACCTCCTGAGAATCGTGGTCACACTTCTGCCGGCCATGACGGCGAACACCTTCGCTCCCTTTCTGGGCGGGGGGCCTCCGGTCGATATGGGTTTGACAAGAAGGGACGGGAGGAGATTTCTGGGGGACGGGAAGACATGGAGAGGTCTCCTGGGGGGCTCCATATGTGCATCCATCCTCGGTTTCGTTCTGCTGATCCTTCTCCATTTTCTCGGTCTAAGCAGTATGGAGAACGGACTTTGGGGGAAGTTCCCGGTGAGTCTTCTCATCATTCCATCCCTTGCCTTCGGCTCGCTCTTCGGTGACATGCTGGGAAGCTTCGTCAAGAGGGCATTGGGAAGACCCAGGGGGGCGAAGACCCCACTCCTAGACCAGTGGGATTACGTAATCGGAGCATTCATCTTCATCCTTCCGTTCTATCCCTGGTGGTATGATTCGTTCATCTCCGGCGGGTCATGGATCGCACTCCTGCTTTTCCTCTTCGTTGCATGGGCCGCCCATCAGGTTGCGAACCGGATAGGATATGCCATAGGTGTCAAGAAAGAGCCCTGGTAGATACGCCGAACGGAGCCAGTATGCCTTCGGGAACGGAAAAACCATAAATATGACCGAGCCGCATCCGTATTCGGGGATGGTATGCCCAGATGGGAGGTTCATATTTCCGTCGGATGTATGGCCGTTCTGGTGATCTTCACGGGATGGTTCCTGGCTCTCCCTCAGGGTATCCCATCGCCGTGGCATCCTCCCGGGGCCCTCGAGATCCTTCCTCCGCTGCTGATGGGTGCCGCGGGCCTGCTTCTCGCATCCGTCCTCCCCGATATGGATGGCAGGGGAAAGATAAGGTGGACCATGGGCCCCGTTCTGGGCATCTTCGCCCTGGCCCCTCCCGTTCTTGCCACACTTTCGAGGGACGGGCCCTACCCGATGCTCGATTTTGTCTGGAACCCGGGCTCCAGGCTGTTTCTCGTTGTTTGCGCCGCGGGCCTGCTCCTGCCCCATCTCCCCTTCAAACACAGGGGATCCATCCATTCCGTTCCGGCGGCTTTCCTGGCAGGGACCGTGTGGATGCTCTACAATATCCATACCGGTTTTCTCACGACCCAGGGTTCCATCCTGGCAGGTGCGATGGTTGTCGTGGGATACCTTTGGCACCTCTCACTCGACGGGAAGCTCGCCGCCGGTTAGGTCCTCGTCAAGCACCTCGGCCTCGACCACTCCGGAGGTCCCGTATCCGCCGGATATGTGTTCCGGAACCGCTGCGGTGCGGGTTCTTCTCCGGAAGAGGATGAGCAAAGGTAATGAAAGCAGTAATATCACGAGCAGGATGACGCCGGAAACGGCAAGTGCCGTCCCGGCTCCTCCCTTTTCCACCGACCCGGCAGCAGAGGAACCCACGACCATCATTTCCTCCGTCCTTCTGTCCAGCACCTTTCCGTCCGGGGATGAGACAGTGAACGTTATATCGTAATTGCCGGGAACGGCGGGGGCTCTGAATTCCGCCGAGTATATACCGTCGCCCATGATACGGTCCCCCCCTTTGCCGTCATCCATGAGCTCCATGGAGCCGTTGGTCCCCTCATCAACAAACATGCCGGATTCGGCCCTCACGGCCACCTTCACCCTCGAATCCACCTCGACTTCCACATGCACCGTTTCATCCGGTTCCGGGTCCTTCGGGTCTATCGTGACCAGCATGTGCAGGGAATGGATAACCTCGACATCATGGAAACCGACATCGGACCTTCCCTGGCCGTCCGTAGCCTGGACGAAAATGCGGTATGTTCCCGGCTCCAGGTCGGGCGCCACATCGAACCCCGCGGTGTAGATGCCGTCCCCCTTCTCTCTGTCGAGACCCTCACCCAGGTCGTTCATGGGGATGTTCGCACCTCCTCCCATCGATGAAAGGTCCGCCTGCACGGTCAGGATGTCGCCCGGCATGTCGGCATCCCTTACATCGGCGGATATCATCATGTAGACCGATGTCCCCTCTATTATGACATCGGGATCTACCATGAATGAGATTATCTCCGGGTCGGAGTTCAAGTTCACCACCTCCACCCCGCATGTCGCCGTTTGCGAGTATTTTTCACCATCAAAGGCCCTTGCCATTATGAGATAGTCTCCGTCCGGTGTTCCGCGGGTATCCCAGTGAAACTCCCATTCCTCGTCTCCGGCGGCCCGTGTCCATTCCACAACGGTGGAGTTGTCCTCCTCTTTGGAGATCTTCACCTCGACCATTATCACCGACACATCATCATCCGCGGTGCCCCTGATCGTTTGATCTCCCGAGATCCTCTGTCCATCCTCGCAGAGGATTTCCACCGTGGGGGGGAAATTGTAGTCCGACGGTCTGACCGTGACCTTCAGCGTATCGGATGACCAGACACCGTCATCGTCCCTTGCCTCGAAGAGAACGGTGTATCCTCCCTCCTCACCGTAACCCGGATAGGTGAAGGAATACGCATCCGCCCCCTCAGCTTCAAATACCGAATCCCCGTCCACATCCCAGCGGAGGAGCGATATCTCCCCGTCCTCGTCGGACGCGGTTCCGGAGAAGGTGACCGGGGAATTCACCCTCACCTCCATGTCCGCCCCGGCATCGACCTCGGGAGGGACATCCTCGGGAAAATAGTAGAGATACTCGACGAACGAACCGTCATTCCCGGTTGCAACGACAGTGCCGTCGGAATCGGATGATGCGCCGAGGGAGAGTGAGAGCACCCAGTCCGCCTTGATCCTCACCTCCTCTATCTCGATATCGACCTGAAGGATCGTTCTGCCCATGCCGAGGTCCTTCTCCCCTGAAGAGGTTGCCGAGAGAACGTCCCCCGAGGAAACCTCCACCCGGTACTGGAATGACCCGGGAGAGGGCGAATCGATGATGAGCCCCATGCTTATCAGTGAATGGAGGACGCGTGTCCTCTCGAAGGGTGTGGTCGTCCATGTTCCGATATCCGTGATCTCTGCGGAAACATTCACGCTCCCGGAAGCTCCAGGTTCCGGAGAGAGGGTGAGGTCATCGTTCATGTAGAGGACCTCTTTCAGGGATGACACCCCGGTAACGTTGATATTGACCCCTGCGTCGTTCGTCGATCTGGCTCCTCCGTTGTCCCTCACCACCAGCGAAGCCGTGAACGATCCGCCGACAGCGTATCTGTGCTCCACGATGGAGCTGTTCACCCACCCGGTGGATATCCCGTCCCCGAAATCGAACAGGTAGGATACCACGTTTCCACCCCTGAGATTCGTGTCCGTGGATGAAGAGCCGTCGAAGGTGAACCTGGTCGTGGTGGTCCCCTCGGAGGGATCCACCTCCAGTCTGGCAATCGGAGGGGGGTTGAAACCCTTTACCGTTATCGGCCTCTCCGCGCTGTTGTTGTCCTCGTTCGTCTCGGTGATGAAATCGTCGGGGTCCGCAATGGCCGTGATCGTATGGACCCCCGGGTTTGCCTCCCATGTGAAACCTGCAAGTGCGTAATCATCCGCCTCCACCCGGACGCGGGTTTCCCCAATGACCTCTCCGGTCCTTTCGGGTCCGTCGATCAACCGGATCAGGGCATCATCAGCGGTCCTTGACCCGGTGTTGTTCACCCTGACAGTGATATCGATGACGTCCCCGGAATCCGGAACGTTGTCCGAGAACCAGATGGCAAAGGGAACTATCGACAGGTCCGGGGGTGACTGTCCCCCGGAGATGTTGATAATGAGTGAATCATGCCCGTGTTCCATACCGTT
>NJDO01000134.1 GCA_002254385.1 Thermoplasmatales archaeon ex4484_6
TGCATGTCCGGATTCGGGGAATCCGGACGAGGATGACCAAGCTACCCCACGGGCCCATGCGTGCTTCATGCATGGTTGGCGAATGCGAATGCATGAGACAATCACGCCACATGGGTTACCGAAGGTATGGCTTGGCCAGACAAACCTCCACTAACGCGGGAGGGGGGTTTCATTACCTGCATGTCCGGATTCGGGGAATCCGGACGAGGATGACCAAGCTACCCCACGGGCCCATGCGTGCTTCATGCATGGTTGGCGAATGCGAATGCATGAGACAATCACACTCAATGAGATGAAAGATGCAATGGAAGGTAGTCTATAAGCCTTTTGTCAAGTATCTCCACAGCTTCCGCATTACGTAACAGGAAGCTCGTCCTTCATCAAAACCGATATATCGAACCTAACCGTTCGCTGCCGGAGCGCTTGTCCATGCAAAAGGAGCTACACATAACCGGATGCAAAGAATACCAACCGGAGCGGTTGAAAGAGCAGATCGACGCCCATCTCGACAGATACCCCGAATTCAGGGATCTCAAGGGAAAGAAGGTCCTTCTGAAACTGAACCTCCTCTCCGCAACGGAACCGGAGAGGGCCGTTACCACTCATCCTCAATTTGTCAGGGCCCTCACCATCAATATCAACGAAAGGGGAGGCAGGGTCCTTATAGCAGATTCCCCCGGAGGACTCTTCACCAGGGGAATCCTGGAGAAGATATACCGCGAGACCGGAATGAAGAATGTTGCAGACGAGACAGGTGCGGAATTGAATTACGACACCTCCGCCCATACCGAGAGATTTCCCGAGGGGCGCTTCATCAAATCCTTCCACATCTGCGATTACATGAGAAAGGCGGACCTGACCATAGCTGTCCCGAAGATCAAGACACACATGTTCACCGGCCTCACATGTGCTTCGAAGGTGATGTTCGGGGCCATACCCGGAACCGAGAAGGTGAAATATCACACAAGGTTCCCGGACACCACCGACTTCTCCAGAATGCTCCATGACCTCACGGACCTGTGTGGCGTGGATCTCTTTCTTGTCGACGGCATCATCGGAATGGAGGGCAAGGGACCGTCAAAAGGGGAACCCCGAAAGGTCGGAGTCATCATCTCCGGGAAGGATCCCAGGGCCATCGACCTTCATGTAGCAAGGATCACGGGACTCGACCCCGGGAAGCTTCCGATACTGAAGGCCGCGTTCAAAGACGATCTTCTGTATCCCGATGAGGAGTTGATCCTTTCAGGTGACGGGGAGGACCTGAAGCTCGAACCGGCGTTCAAACCCGCAAGAGGGGGGCAGATCGCAACGAACCCGCCCAGATTCCTCAAGAGATTCATGATCAACCTCTCAACCAGTAAGCCCCGAATATCCATCAGGAACTGCATAGGGTGTGGTGTATGCAGGGACAACTGTGCAGGTGAGGCCATCAGGATAGTCAAGGGAAAGGCACGGATAGACTATTCGAGGTGCATCCGGTGCTACTGCTGTCACGAACTCTGCCCTCATGACGCGGTCTACCTCAGCATCAAGGAGTCGGGGCTTGCACGATATATCGAGGATACTACGTACAGGTATTTCATCGATTGAAGCAGGATATCCCAACGGTTCGTGCCACTTTTTAATAGGCTGACACTCATACGGATATAGGGAGAATATGAACGGAAATGACAGGAGATGGGTCCCGAACCTCAAGGACATCCAGGTGGCGCATTACAGGATAGAGCCTTTCATACACAGAACCCCGACGATCACATCGAAGACCCTGAATTCGATGACCGGGGCCAAGCTCTACTTCAAATGCGAGAACCTCCAGAAGGTGGGAGCTTTCAAGTTCCGGGGAGCTACGAATGCGGTGATGATGCTCTCCGAAAAGGAAGCGGAGAGGGGAGTTGCCACGCATTCATCGGGCAATCATGCGCAGGCCCTGGCCCTCGCGGCAAGGAACAGAGGGATCCCCGCATACATAGTGATGCCCGAAACTGCTCCCGCAGTGAAGGTGGAGGCCGTCAGGAGCTACGGAGCGAAGATAACATTCTGCAGGCCCACACTTGAAGCAAGGGAGTCCGAATTGAGGAAAGTGGTCGAAAGGACGGGAGCGGAGTTCATTCATCCATACGATGATGGACGGATCATCTCGGGTCAGGCCACGGCAGCGGTGGAGCTCCTCGATGACACGGAGGACCTCGACATCGTGATGACCCCTGTTGGAGGCGGGGGCCTTATTTCCGGAACGTCTCTTGCCGTGAAGTACATCTCTCCGGAAACGAAAGTGATAGGAGCCGAGCCCGAAAATGCCGACGATGCCTTCAGGTCCCTCCGTTCCGGGAGCCTCCTTCCCTCCGAGGATCCGGACACAATTGCCGATGGGCTGCTCACATCCCTGAGCGAACTCACATTCGGGATAATAAAGGAGAACGTTTCCTCCATCGTCACCGTCGGCGAGGAATTCATCGTGCGCGCTATGAAGCTCTTCTGGGAGAGGACAAAACTGATAATCGAACCATCCGCGGCGGTTCCCCTCGGCGCATTACTGGAGAAGAAGATGGATGTTGAAGGGAAAAGGGTGGGGATAATCCTGTCAGGTGGCAACGTTGACCTGAAAAATCTCCCCTGGTTGAGATCATGAAGTGATCGTATGCACGGAAGTCGACGACCCTCCTTCCCGGACCGGTCCCATCCCCTTCATCCTATTCCGATCTGATCATCGTCAGGACCATCTTGAAAGGCTCGACTGCCGTTACCGAATGAGGCTCGTTCGCGGGCATGATGATCATCTCCCCGCCGCTCAGCTCATGGGATCTGCCCGAGATATCTATCCTTGCCAACCCCTCGAGTACATGCACCATGGCATCGAAGGGCGCCGTATGCTCGGATAAAGACTGGCCGGCATCGAAGGAGAAAAGGGTCACCGTCCCCCTATTTCTGTCGATTATCGTCCTGCTCACAATGGAGCCTTCCGAATATTCAACCATTTCCCCGAGGTTCATCTTGCCGGGATCGTTCATGATATGACCGTCCTTTTCTGAAAGCAACCACTAACGCATATGATACCTTTTCCCCGTAATACGGAAGAAAGGTCTCCCGACGAAAAGCCGTGACGGGGTGTCGGATTCAATATCAAGGGGAAAGGATTATCTAGCCTGACACGTTCGAAATGAAAAGGAGATGATAACATCGAACTTGATGGAAATACGCTGATCGGAGAACTGCTTGAAAGATACCCTTTTCTGAAGGATATGCTTCCATCAATTTCCCCGGTATATTCCAAGCTCAATGAACCCGGAATGCTGGAGCAGATGGGGAAGGTTGCCACCCTCGAGATGATAGCCTCCATGGGTGGTATCGAGCTCCACGACCTGGTGTTCAGGCTTGCATCGGAGATCGAGAGGTTCGAGGGAGGGGCATCCGCCGGGGACGGTGGAGATGATAGAAAGGATGATGAGAAGCTCCAGTCCCTCAAATCCATCATCCTTGACCTGCATTCCGGAAAGACCGTAGAGGAGGTCAAGGACAGGTTCAAGGCCCTGGCGATGGAAGTGGATTCCAGCGAGATAGCACGGATGGAACAGGAACTGATCGAGGAGGGTCTCCCGGAGGAAGAGATCAAGAAGCTGTGCGATGTTCACGTCGAGGTGTTCAGGGAATCACTTGACAAGAAGAAGGACATTGACGCTCCGCCCGGACATCCGGTTCATACCTTCATGAAGGAGAACGAGGTCCTTGACGGCTACCTCTCGGTCCTCTCCGGCATGTTGAAGGATATAGGCAAGATGGATTCAGCCGAGCTGACAGCAGAGAAGAAGGAGAGTCTATCAAGAATGATGGATTCCATTTCGGATGTCAACAAACACTACGTCCGGAAGGAGAACCAGCTCTTCCCGCTCCTGGAGAAATACAATGTCGCGGGTCCCAGCCAGGTGATGTGGGCGCTTCACGATGATATAAGGGCCATGATGAAAAGAACCTCCGAGCTGTTGGAAGAGGGGGGTCCCGAAGCATTGAAGGAGCATCTCGACGGGATGGTAAGGACCATGAAGGACATGATATACAAGGAGGAGAAGGTTCTCTTCCCGATGTGTCTTGATAAGTTCACCGAGGAGGACTGGTCCAGGGTCCGGAAGGGAGAGGAGGAGATCGGTTACTCGTGGATAGAACCCGAGGAGGGTTGGACACCGGTGATGCTGGAAGAGGATATCCATTCGGGGGGAGCTCCGGGGAGAATAAGACTGGATGAGGGTTATCTGACCGTGGAGCAGATGAACTTCATGCTGAGATCCCTACCGATCGACATCTCCTTCGTGGATGAGAACGACAGGGTTCAGTACTATTCCGCCACTGATGAAAGAATATTCCCCAGAAGCCCTGGTGTCATAGGGAGGGAGGTTAGCAAATGCCACCCACCGAAGAGCGTTCATATCGTCCAGAAGATAGTCGATGCATTCCGTTCGGGAGAAAGGGATGTGGCGGAGTTCTGGATCCAGCTGAACGGGAAGTTCATACATATCAGGTATTTTGCCGTAAGGAACGAGGAGGGGAAGTTCCTCGGGACGCTTGAGGTCTCGCAGGACATCACGGAGATCAGGAAGCTCGAGGGTAACAAGAGGCTCCTTGACTGGGAAGATGAGTGAGGCATTCCTTTAATAAAAATCGGACACGAATGATAATACATTCGTATCAGAACTTTTGGCCCCCACCCACTGATGTATTGTGTGTAAGATGAAGTATGGTGTATTTAAAGAGACAGACGACTGGATGCTTGGTTTGAAAGAGATATTCGGTCAGATACTATTAATCTTTCAAACCTCTGCACACCGGTATCCTCCAATCGACGATCCGGTGCTGATAGTGAATTTCCTATATGATGAAAATAACCCTCATGAGCATCGACCCTATGCTGATCGATGCTCACAACAAAAGAGTGAAGATTCGGTGTATTTCACCGAATCTTCATACAAATCGGAGAGCTCCACTGATATCTGATCCACTCTAATTGACAGGTGATTTCTTGCCTGATGGGTAGTTTTTCCCTTCTTGCTTCAAAAATACGAATGAGCATGATATGGTTTGATAACGATTCTGTTTCGAAGGTCATTATGTCTTTTGTTGTCTTGAAATTAAAAAAATACTAAGTTAGAAGGAACAAAAGACATATATATAATTCATAACAATTATCGTTGATGGACGATCTGGAGCTGTACCGGAAACTTTCGGAGCTCGAAATGCCGGTATTGTCATTCGGCCAGATAAAGGCCCTACTTGAAATGAACAATGCAGGTGCCGCTGTCAAATTGAACTTTCTGGTGAAAAAAGGTATACTGAAAAGGGTGATCCGTGGACGGTATTCACTGCCCGAGACACATCCTCTGTGCATCTCATCGAATATCGAGAATCCATCCTATATATCCCTGTGGGCTGCTCTTGAATATCATGAGCTCACCACCCAATCCCCCAGGATCATTGATATAATGAATACAAGACGGTCCGAAACCATTGTTCTTGACCACGATATGGGTTCTTTCGATCTGAGGTTCATCAAAGTGAAACCGGGGAGAATGTTCGGATACAAGAAAGAATACCTAGGGAATCATTCATGTTTCATCGCGGATCCGGAAAGAACCGTGGTGGATTGCCTCCTGTATCACAACTACGTACCCCTGGAAGAAGTAATGGATGCCATTAACGGTGAAATGGATGTGAACACTATTGTCAGGTACACGAACATTATAGGAAAACAATCCTTGAAGAAGAGAATGGGGTTCATCCTCGAGAAGAAGGGATTTGAGGTGGAGCCGGAGATATTCGGTCATTTGACCTCAACCTACACTCTACTCTATCCAGCCGGAGAAAGAAGAGGCAAATACAATACAAGATGGCATATAATCCAAAATGGGGTGAAATCCTGAACAGGAGAGAACTATCAAGATTCATAGGGATCACGGGAGCTTCCCTGGGGCAGGTAGAAAAGGATTACTTTCAACATATCGTTCTGTCATCCATCTCAAGAAAATTCGCCGGAGAATTGATCTTCAAGGGAGGAACGGCATTACAGAAGATGGGATATGTGGAACGATTCAGTGAAGATCTCGATTTCACGACCTCGGGACAGATCGATATCGAAACGCTCATGAAGAATTCCTTGGAAGCGATTTCTATTTACAACTTCGATGCTTCATGCGATCGGTTGAGGGATGGCAAGAACTCCACGGGTTTCAGACTGAGGATCGAAGGCCCTCTCTATCGAGGAGCTATCGGACTTTGCACGATCAATCTCGATATCAGCACCAGGGAAAAAGTTGTTCTTGCACCGGAGATCAGGGAATATTCTCCTGTGTATCCTGATGTTGCTTCCTACATTCTGAAAACGATGAAACTGGATGAAATTCTTTCAGAAAAGATCAGGGCAATAATGACCAGAAGGAGACCAAGGGATCTATACGATGCATCCATGCTTTTAGAAAGAGGGGTCCATATCAACAGAGAGCTGGTGGAAGCCAAATTGGAGTATTCCGGAATGTCCTTTGATGAAGAAACACTGCTGAAGAGATCAAGTGAGCTGAAGAAAGTGTGGAATGCGGAACTGAAACAGCTTCTGAAGTCCCCACCCGATCATGAAAAATGTCTGGGAAGTCTTGCGAGGGCCCTTGAAAAGATGAAAATGAAGTGAAATCTTCATTGAATGATTCTTTTTCTGCCAGAGATCAAATTTTCATGCATCGTGTCGGCATACTTTCAGCTTATGATCAATTGAAATCAAATGGGCCAACCCGAACATTCGCATAAAAATGATGATAGGAAATCACAGCCGTTTTTATGCTTGCCAAAAATATCATTTCGATTATTGCGTGTTGGCCCATTCTTC
>NJDO01000004.1 GCA_002254385.1 Thermoplasmatales archaeon ex4484_6
CTATCAGCACCGGATCGTCGATTGGAGGATACCGGTGTGCAGAGGTTTGAAAGATTAATAGTATCTGACCGAATATCTCTTTCAAACCAAGCATCCGGTCGTTTGTCTCTTTAAATACTCCTCAATTCATCCTGCACACAATACATCGGGGGGTGGGGGTCAAGAGTTCGGATACGAATGTATTATCATTCGTGTCCGATTTTTCGAAAGGGTGTTTTTTCAAGGATTTTTTTCCGGTGTTTGCTATGGAGATGCGGACTTTTTTCGATCTTTTTTCTATTCCGGCCACCAAGGTTTAAATAAGACCTTGCTCTGTGGAGCTCAAAGGTGTAGCAGATGGCAAGAAAGCAGACGACCAGGGATTCCAAGAAGCTGAAGGACAAATGGAAGGCCAAGCAGTGGTACTCCATCGTGGCCCCGGAGATGTTCAACAGGGCAAAGATAGGCGAGACCCTGGCGGACGAACCGGAAAAGCTCCTTGGAAGGACCGTTGAGGTGACACTTCAGGACCTCACGGGCGATTTCAGAATGATGCACGTGAAGCTCAAGTTCAAGATCATTGACCATTCCACGTCCGAGGCATACACCAGATTCCTCGGGCACGACCTCACATCGGATTACATCAGGAGACAGACCAGAAGGAAGAGGACCAAGATGGAGGGTGTATTCGACGTGACCACAAAGGATGGTTACACGGTAAGACTGAAACCCATGGCCATCTCGGATAAGAGAATACAGAGTTCGGTCCAATATGAGATAAGGAAGAAGATGGCCAGTCTCATTACCGAGGTCGGTTCCAGCAAGACCATGGCCCAGCTGACCTCGATGGTACTCACCTCTGATAAGGACAGGTCCCTGGTCAATCTTATTCAGAAGGAGTGCAGGGGCATATATCCTCTAAAGAGGGTGGACATGAGGAAGATGGAAGTGCTGAATGCTCCCGAAAAGGACGAATCGACGGAGAACATCTTCGCCTCCCCCGTTCCCGAAGAGGAAGCTTCGGAAGCGCCGTCTCCGGCAGCCGAGGATGCCAAACCGGAGGAACCCGAAACCCCACCGGTGGGGGAAGAACCCGCTGAAGAGCCGGCCCCCGTCAAGGAATGAACAGGCCCCCGTCCAACATCCGGTATCCGCTCGATCCCTCATCTTCCGTGATTGGTTGAGAATGAAAATGGAACCTATTCCTTTTTATATTCTCTATTTCAATGTATAAGGTGGTTGGAGCTTTTCCGTGAAGTAAGGGATGCTTCGGGTGGTCCGGGAATGGACATAAAGGGTGAAATAAGAGAGCTCAAACGAATTCTCATCGAGGATCGGAAGGAGGATGATGGGTCCCCAGAGATCCCTCTTTATTTCTTCGAGGTGGACGCGGATGGCAATTTTACCAAGGTCCCCTCCATCCTCGAGAGGATATGCGGTTTTTCAAAGGATGAACTCTATCTTCTTTCACTGCAGAACGTTGTCCTTGTCGAAGACCGGGCAAGAGTACAGGAAGCGCTTGAGCGTGTGCTCGAGGGTGAGAGAATAGTGGTTGCGGAGATAGAGATATTCTCAGAGAAGACAGGCTCCCACCCTGTGGAACTGATCATACTCCCCTTGAAAAAGAACGGAAGCATAACTGGAGCATGGGGAGCGGTAAAGGACATAGGTTCTCGAAAGGATATGGAAATGAAACTCGAAACTGCAAGCAGTATACAGAAAGCATCCATGACCTTCCTGAGGGATTACGTCTCGCTCATGTCAAGGGAGATAAGGCAGCCCTTGACAACGATCCTCCTTACACTGGAGATGATGGACAGCGGATTCTTCGGGGAGATGACGGCCCAGCAGAAAGAGAAGATAGACCAGCTGATGGCACTCACCGACAGGTTGAAATCGATCCTGGAAGAGGCTCTGTCGGCTTCCAAGAACATTGCGGAGGAGATCAAGCTCGACAGGAGGATGGTCTCCCTGAGAAAGGTGATCCGTGATGTCCTGAGAGAGAAGCAGGACCTTTTGAAGGAGAGGAATATCACGGTGATAACAAATTTTCCCGAGGGTAACATCAATGTCCCCGCCGATAGAAAGACCATCGTTCAGGTGGTGTCGACCCTCATCGACAGGTCCGTTGAGGTATCTCCCCGGGGCGGGGATATTCTGGTGGAACTCGAGAAGAAAGGCCCCTTCCTTCAATTGTCCGTGGCGGATTCCGGGGAAGGACTCTCCGAGGAGGCCGTGGAGACTCTTTTCGACAGGATACACATTGACCGTGAGAGGGAATCCGGGCATTTCAAAGAAGGGTTGAACCTTTATATGGCAAAGAGGATAATCGAGAAACACGGGGGGAGAATCTGGTGCGAGAGCTTCCCCGGACTCGGGTCCAGCATGCTGTTCACGCTTCCCATTGAAAAGGAGGAAGAGTAGGATGGACAGAACGATCCTCATAGTGGAGGACAGGGATTCGATATCCGAGGTCATCGGAGAGATGTTGACACTGAACGGGTGGAATGTCGTCGGAAGGGCGTCCTCGGGAGAGGAGGCACTCGAGATGTTCCGGGAAAGGAGACCAGGAACGGTCCTGATGGATATACTACTTCCGGATATGAGCGGTCTGGATGCGGCAAGGGACATGCTCAGGGAAGCTCCCGAATGCAGGATATTCGCGATGAGCGCCATGACGGAACCTGGCATAAGGGAGAGGGTCCTCGATGCAGGATGCAGGGAGCTTCTTGTAAAACCTTTCAGGATGAGGGAACTGGTGGGTTTGCTCGAAGATGATCTATGAGGGCGTCCAAGGAATCGTTTTTCCGGCAGTCATACAATTGGTTTCCCATTTCGCCCTCCTGCGTGTATGAGAAGATCCGGATATCGAAAAGCCTAATTCGACCTGTTGGCTCGGAAATGATTTGATCCCGAATTGGCTTTCCAGGTTACAGTAAACATATATACCCAAGCCCTATTTAGCAAGGTCCAAGACCTCGACCATGCAGGGAAGGTCCCGCACTGCTTCCAGGATGTTGCAGGGACCTGAAAAAGATAAATATCCTTCCCACGTATGGTCAATTGCTCGGAACCGGAGGAAGCCATTCGTAAAAGGGGTGATCCATTTGCCTGGCAAGAAAGAAACTGACCACGCGGGGCGTTATCTGATCGTATATCTGCTTGTACTGCTCCTTGCAGTCCCTACGGCATTCTATCTCACATCCACAGGAGAGGGAGATATTGATGTGAGGGGGGGTTCGATCCCCACCAGAGACGGTCTGGATATTGCCATTGATGCCATAGACATAGTAAGATCCGGAGAGTCCACCAATATCTATCCGGGGCAGAAAATTGAGATATGGGTGCTCCTCGTCCATGATGACAATCCCGTACAGAGCACGACCCCCATCACAAAAGAGAACAAGTTCACCGTCATCCTTGTGGTTGACGATACCTTCGACAATGTGACCACCCAGTACAAGGATGTGACAAATATGGGGACGTTCTACACCGGGGAGGACCCTGTTGACGGAGGCCCCAATCCCCCCTTCGTTGTCAAGTTCTTCTTCCAGGTCCCCCTCAAGAAACCCGCCGGAGCAACCTCCTGGGATGGTTTTCAGTTCAAGATGACCGCCGCCATCACCGTGGATGACGATGATAAATCGGACAATTTCAAGTCCGGATCGGGGATACGCATCTCCGAACCCGAGTTCTCCCCCTATATATGGGAAGAGGGTCAGAAAACGGATCAAACAATTGGGCCGGTGCATACAACGAAACTGGAACCTCCCTTCACAATAGAGATTCCGTTCCTTCTCCAGAACAAGGGACCTGCCGTTGACGAGATAGGTATTGAACTCCTCCAGGCACCCGAGGGATGGAAGATCCCCTCCTTCCAACCCATGACGGTCTATCCGAACGAGGAAATAGAGATGACCCTCTTCTTCACGATCCCGAGCAATCCCGTGCTTTCCCAGTCGGACGGTGTGTATTCCATCGTCATGAAGGCATATTCCACATATTATCCCGGACCCTATGAGATGGATTCCTCCCATACTTTCAGGGTGCAGGTGGAATTCAAACCCGGGTTGTACATGGTTTCCAACATTCCCGAAGGTGAGAACTACCTCAAGCCTGGAATGAAGCATGATGTTTATTTCCTTGCAAAGAACACCGGAAACGGAAAGGACACCTTCACTTTCAGCAGCTACATAGACGAGGTCCATATAAAGAAGGGCTGGAAGGTGGGATCCCCCATTCCATCCCAGAAGGAGCTTCTCCCCGATCAGGAGTGGCCTATCAAGGTATCCGTCACCATTCCCGAGGATGCAGCAAAATGGTACTTTGTAAATATCTTCCTGATGGGAAAATCCGGAAGATCCGTCACATTCGAGGCGCGGAGCGAGGCCATGATGATATTCGCATCCACGAGCTATGACGCGGACATAGAGACCCCTAATCCGGAAGGGTACTGGGTCGAACCGGGAAGGGAGAATGCTGTCTATTTCAACTTCACGAATCTCGGGAATGACAAGGACCCGGACCAGACGCTCGTCGTGGACAGGAAACCCATCGGATGGGCCGTTTACATAGATCTGACGCCGCTCAAATCCGGCAGAGGATTGGGTGTAAGGTCGACCGCAATGATAACCATGAACATTTTCGTTCCTGATACCGCCTATACGACGGATTTCGTTTCCAGGCCAAAGATAATCGTGAAGGCCTACGGAAGCCCCTTCCATCACGAACTCGATTCGGAGACCTTCGAGTTCAACATCCCGCCGAGGCAGAAGGTGGAGCTGTCATCCCCGGAACCGGAGAAGGAAGGTTTCATCGGCGGACAGGTGGATTTCATAGTCAATATCAGAAATGCCGGGAACTGGCTGGATACGTTCAATGTGTCCGTCGATTCGGAATGGGCTTTCATCGAGGAGGATATGGTTAGCATAGACCCTGGCGGATCCTACCCATTGAAGGTCTCGGTGAACATTCCGAAGGATGCCGCAGCGGATACCAATCCCGATACACCCTTCCCCGTGGATCCGGAGAAGAACTGGTATGACGGTTACAGGATCGTTGTGAGTGCCTATTCCCAGAACGGGACCTCTCCCTCGGCAACGCTGAAGACCTATGAATTAATCCTTCATGTTCAGCCCTATTACGACTTCACCATGAGAATAGATCCGGCCGAGAAGCCGCTCAGGTTCTCGATGGATCATGACCAGAACAGGGCGGTCAGGGTGGAGTTGAACAATACAGGCAATATTGCGGATCTGATAAAGCTCGATTGGTTGGACAATCCGTATGACTGGCTTCGGCTGCAGAATACGTACATCGATCTTCCTGACAATGAGGTGGCATATGCCGTTCTCAACATCAACCCGAGGAGGGGTGACGTTCAGGAGACGGGAACCATCGAGGTGACGCTGGTCGGGGTATCCCGAAAGGACCCCGATCAGAAGCTCAAGGTGGAGCTCGAAATATCAATAGAGTTCTTCAGCCTCCAGTTCCAGTTCGGAGATGCAAGGAAGAACAACGAGACGATGCAGCCCACGGAGTACGGGGATCTGGGTGCCACGTATTCCTTCCAGGTTCCCATCGAGAACATCGGGACGACGGACCTGGATCCGACGATCTTCGACAAACTCTTCGTAGTGCTGTACGACGGCCCGTTCGAACTGGACAGGGCGAACATCACCTATCTTCCTGTCGGGGATGAGAAAACGGTGATATTCTCGGCCACGTTCGCGACTCCGGGACCGCACATCCTCACATTCGCGCTGGAGGGCGATATCCCCATCTCGGACAAGGGTGATATCGAGGAGCAGAGGACCCTCATCATAAGGGATTCCTATGTCCCTCCCTCTCAGAAAGAGGAGATACCCTTGTGGGCCTACCTGCTTCCACTTACACTGATAGTGATATTCATCACGGCGATATTCGTGTTCGTGGTGAAATACAATCAGATCTTCATATCACCCATCGATACGGGATATGATGAGGACGGTCAGTACCGGCCCTGGGCTGTCAAGGAGAAATTCAAGGAGGGGGAGAAGGAGGAGCTGGCCCCCGGGACCGGGAAGGAAGCTCTCCCGCCTCCGGAGAAACCCTCCCTCCCGCCTGCTCCCGGGCAGGCAGCGCCCGTTCCCGCAGGAGCAGCTCAGCAGGGAGCTCGACCCCTGGCTGCCGGACAGCCCGCAAGGCCCCCGATGCCGCAGGGAGCTCGACCTCCTGCCCCCGGTCAGCCCGCAAGGCCCCCGATGCCGCAGGGAGCACGACCTCCTGCCCCCGGACAGCCCGCAAAGCCCCTCGTGAAACCACAGGATTCCGGTAAATGAGGGCCAGGTCTCTGATCAGAATAGCATATGTCGGGCCAGACAGGGTCCTTTTTGTAAGAAGATTCGGTGTGTTTCACCGAATCTTCACTCTTTTGTTGTGAACATCGATCAGCATAGGGTTGAGGTTCGTGAGGGTTTTTTGTAATTAGGATCGGGGATGATGGACCGGGAAGAATACCATGATATCCGGTCAGGTTTCCTCTCACGAGATGAAGGGTCATGAATATCTCATTGTGGAAGGGATGGAGACCGCGGCCGTCACGTTATCTTCCTGAGAACACCGATCGTTCTCGTCAGGCTTTTGTGGACCCTGAAATCGTATTCCGCTGTGAGATCGAAACCCTCGAGGAACTGAAGATTCTCCTTTCTGTCCGTATCGAGAACGAGCGGGCCCCCGTGCGGCAGTTTATCCGCCGCAACCCTTATTACATCACGAAGGAGGGTGGAAGGCTCCTCCCCCATGAGCGGTGCCGATTTGCCGAAGGGCGGATCCGTCACTATACCATCCACATGATCCAATTCCCTCCACCATTTCTCCCCCCCCAGTTTTCTCGAATCCCCGCGGTGCGTCTCTATCATGTGTGACATCCCCTGAGCCGAGATATTGGTAAGGGCACCCGCCAGTATGTCCGGGTCCCTTTCGACGCCGATCACATGATGGCCCAGATGAGTGGCTTCCAGGGCAAGCGAGGCAGCACCCATGAACGGGTCGAGTATAAGGGAGCCCGGGGGAAGTGTTGATAGGTTGATCAGCACCCTTGCCAGCCTGGGGTCCATGATAATGGGTCTGGAAAACGGAAGCCGTGAACCTCTCCTGCTCCTGACACTGCCCCTGTCGGCCTCTTCCAGGATCCTACCTGCATGGATCGAGGTTCCGACAAATAGATAGAACCTTCTGTCCGGATCACGATGTTTGAGTGTAAGGCCCCTGCGAAGTGCCAGACGGCAGAATAGTTCGAAGAGTTCTTTTCTCCGTAGATGACCTTCCTGTCCCGGAGAGATTACCTTGACGGATACCCTCTCATCCTTTTCAGCGGTATCAAGTATGCTTTCCACGAGCCCCGTGATGTCCTTCAGGGACCTGCCCGATACACCGATCTCGAGTGAGGAGAAATGTCCCATACCCATTCTTTTCATTGTGCCTTTCGGGACCTCACGTTCGAAGATCACCAGCCGCCCATCCTCCTCTTCCGGCTCCATTTCCTCCCCGAGGGACTTGAGAACCGCAGACAGCTCACCTCTTGCAAGTTTCAAATCCTCTCCTGAGAGGAGGACCGATCCCTTCATAAACCTGCATCAGAAGTTCTGCCTATATTTAATTGTCATACTTTTCCGGAAGAATATCCGGAAGTTTCACGGGAAAAGGCCACCAGGTGCATCAAACAACTGAAACCTTTTTTACATTTCACTTTCTTATGGGAAGGGGGTGTCCGATTGTCCACAAGAGGATTCGCAGCAGTTCTGGTTTCTTCCCTGTTCATCTTGACCGTGATCTCACCATTCGTTTTCGAGGGCAACGGTGGAGATGCCAGGGCATGGACGGATGGCAACAGGGATAGTCCGGTGAGACCCAATTACGGTATAAGGGACATGATTGCTCACAAGGCCCTCATGCTCCTGAACGATTCCGATCCGCAGAAAGCATCATTCCTGATGTACTGGTTCAAGGAGGATGGTCCCGACGACGATCCGGAATCCTACGATCCCGATCATCTGTATCCGCTTTCGGATGACAATTTCCTCGCGTGGACCGACGACGGTCCCGAGGGCGTGACAGTGGATTACTTCATAAACAATCCGGAACCGGGACAGGATCCCCAGACAGATGCCGTGCAGTATGCGCAGCTCCTCGCCAATCGCACCCTCGCGAATCTGACCAGATGGTTTCTTGCCGGAGGAGGCTCTGATGATAGAGAGGAGATAACCTACATGCACGCTGCGGCATACAATGCCGGCAAGCTCGCAAAATATGTGGGTGACATGTCACAGTACGGTCACACCGATTATTCCAAATGGGACCAGCTGAGCGTCGTACCCGGATATCACCCTTCCGAGGTAAAGTATCCTTACAGGGAGTACTACGAGGCCAGGGTTTGGAACGATGAGAACATGGAAACATTGTTCGAGGAGTTCTGGAACAACAGGACGTTCTCGCCCCCCGGCGGGTTCCATGCAGACACGGTCCATCTTCACACATCCGACCTTGCCAAGTGGGTGAACGGCAGGGGCCAGCCTCCCGTGCAGATCCAGGATTACGATAACGAGACGATCACGGTAGGCTTCAATTACAACAGGATGCTCTCGGCCTTCATGTACTGCTGGGATACGGGACTGGAATACAACGGTGTGAGGGGATTCAATGCGACCCTCTGGGAGCTCACACTCGAGAATCTGGTTGCTTCCGCGGAGACACTCGTTTCCATTTACGAGGCCCTGTACGATGAAGCATGGCAGGAGTTCCTGCTGAGGTCTCCCGAATTGAGAATGGTGAACTGGTCGGTCCACCCGGATCCCGTGATCGCGGGTGACCTTGTTACGGTGAACGCCACAATCCGAAATGATGGTCGGATGGTGGCGGAGAACTTCAAGATGCTCATCAACGGTCCGGGCGGCTTTACCGACTGGAAAGGTCTGACTCTCGAACCGGGGGAGGAGAAGAACGTTTCCTTCTACCCCTTCCAGGTGAACGGGGATCCGGTCAGCTTCACCGTGACCATAGATTACGAGGATGCAGTGGCCGAGTCGGACGAGACGAATAATATCTTCAACGGCACGATCACCCCCATACCGGAAGTGCATACTTCCCGACTCGAGCTTCTATCCCCGTTCCCGTCAATCCGCAGGGATACCCAGAAGACCGTGAGTATCGGTATCAGGAATACGGGCAACAGGATGGATTCCTTCCATCTCGGGTCGGGATCCGCCACATCCGGATTGACGGTAACACTTCCTGAAGGATCATATCTTATCAAGCCGGGGACTCTCCGCCCCATCCCCGTTCTCATTGCAACAACCAATGAGACACCTCTCGGTAATGCCGAGATAGAGCTGAATGCCGTGGGGGGGAATTCCACCGCATCCTTCATGCTCGAATTCACGATACTGGAAAGGACCCACGATCCGGTGCCCGTTATAACAGGGTTCAGTTGGGGGAGGGCAAACGAGAACATCACTCTTTCCGCTCTGGACTCCTACGATGTGGATGGCGACTCCCTTTCGTTCAGATGGGTGATCCCTCTCTATGCCAACACGACGGCTCCTGTTATAACCGTCAATTACACGAAGGTGGGGACATACGAGATCCGTCTCACCGTATTCGACGGTAATGCTACCGCGACCTTGCTGTGGCCCTTGAGGATATACCCGAATGTTCCCGATAACATATCCGCGGAAGTCGCACAGAGGGGCATATCCGGAATAACGGTCTCGTTCAAACCGTGGAATGCGGGCGGTCTCATCGCCTACTGGGTGGAGGCAGCGGCGCTCCCCGATCAGGGTGAAAGGTCCGGAAGGGGCCCCTATCTTGTAAGGATAGGACCGGGTAACTCATCCGCAAGGGTGGGCAGATTCCTCCCGGGAACCGATGTCGAGATAAAGATCACGGTGGAAGCGGAAAGGTTCGGGAACGTGACCACCGATATACTCACAACCTCGACAACGAGCATTTCTGCCTTCGAGGAGAATCTGAAGCTCGACGTGGAGGACTGGTATCTCTATATCAAGTACAAACCGTGGATGGAGCCCGAGGGACGGAGGGATCCGGACCTTGTCGTGGAGAGGTTCTACAAAGGGGAATACATACCCATGGACACACCCCTCGAGATCATTCAGAAGACATCGTTCAAGGATACCCTGAGATACCCCCTGGGTTCCAACTGGGGAAAGTACAGGGCATCCCTTACTTACTACTGGGCTGAGGAATCGATCTCCCCCTTCTCACTTTACGTCGAGATCGAGAGGGAGAACAGGGCCCCTGTTCTCAACATGTCAGGAACGGACCGTGAATTCATGCTCAACATCAACGGCACCTGCAAGGTATGGTTCGTTCTCGGGGTGGACGACCCGGAAGACACAATGGAGATAACGATCGAATGGGGCGATGGATATGTGGAGAACATGACCTTGCACGTTCCCTCTTCCAGGATGGAATTCCAGTCCCTATTCCACAACTACACCGACATTGGAGATTACACGGTATCGGTCAAGGTGGAGGACTGGAGTGGCGAGGTCAGCAGTTACAACACCACCATAACCATCTCCGAATACAGGGAAACCTCAGCGGGAAAGTCCGAGGAACGTTCCGTATGGACATTGGTGGGCCTCATCGCTCTCGGTATCCTGATAGTGATAGTGCTCGTTATTTTCGGTTACATAGGGTACAAATTCTCCAAGAAGGATACCGAGGTCGAGTTCAAGATGAAGGATTTCAAATCGGAGATAGAAAAGCAGAAGGCGGGTACCGGAACGGATTTCGACAAGAGAAGGGTGATGCAGATTCCAAAGGAATCCATTCTCATTCGACCCGAGACAGTCAAAGAGGAGGGAGGTTCGGATGAGGAACTGCCCATGATCTCCGGAAAGGTATCCTTCGATGATGAGGAGTGAACGGGAGTCGGGTCTTCAGACCCTTTCGGGCGGGAAGATTGTGATGAGAAGCTCACATTTGTGGCATCTTGCAATCGCAATGCCCAGCGGTTTCTTGAACGGACCGGTAAGCGGTTTCTCGAGATCCGTGAATCTGTTGCCGTTCAGTGTCCCGGCCCATTGAATGGGTTCCTTCGAGACCAGGAAACCGTATTCTATCTCTCCGCCGCAGGCCGGACACTTCGGGATGTTCGCTCTTACCCCTTCCATCCAAGCATTTGTCATGAAGGTAGACATTTCATTCCCCCAAATATATTGCGGTGGATGTTTTATTAAATTATCTGAAAGATTTTCCATTTCCGCCACTAAGCTTCCAGATGCAGCCTGCGCAATCCTATTATCCGACCCCACATATCACCCTCCGAGCTGTGAAATGATGGAGATGAAGGAGATAATGGAAGGGGAAAGGATCCTGATAGAGCATCATCTGGAAGACTTCTTCCGCCAGGAGATGGAGAGGTCATCGGATGAACCGCTCATGGTGGAGCTCCTTGAAGCCCTGAGGGAATACACCCTTCGCGGGGGTAAGAGGATAAGATCCATACTCGCCATCATGGGCTACAAGGCAGTAAGGGGGGATGACCTGGACCGTGCAAGAAAGGCATCCATCTCCCTGGAGCTCATTCAATCGATGCTCCTCATACATGACGACATCATGGACCGTTCCGATGAGAGGCGGGGAGGCCCCTCCTTTCACAGGATCTTCCAGGGATTGCACGAGCGGAGGGGATATCTGGGCTCTGCCGAGAGATTCGGCTACAACATGGCCGTAATCGGTGGGGACCTGGCCGAATCCCTTGGGGAGAAAGTGCTGGCCGCATCGGGATTTCCTCCGGAGAGGGTGGTGGAGGCAGTCCGCGTTCAGTCCGATATGATAAGGGACACCGGTTTCGGTCAGGTCTTCGACATACACAGCGAGGTGCGCCCCTCATGGTCGGAGGATATGGTGGAGAAGGTCCAGAAGTACAAGACAGCAAGGTACACCCTCGAAGGCCCCCTCCATATAGGTGCTGTGCTTCATGGTGCGGAGGAGGGTCAGCTGAGGGCCCTTTCCGGTTATGCCATACCGGTGGGTATAGCGTTTCAGATCGTTGATGACATCCTCGGTTTCTTCGGGGACCCCAAAAGGGGGGGGAAGGAGGACCTGGCCGACATCAAGGAGGGAAAGAGAACCCTGCTGATCACCAAGGCAATGGAGCTTGCGGGTGGGGAGGACAGGCGGCTGCTGATGGAGACCCTGGGGAGTGATCATATCACCGTGGAAGAGGCCGAAAGGGTGAGAGGCATCATCCGCGATTGCGGAAGCGAGAGGTATTCACGGATGAGGGCCTCCGAGCTTACCGTCAAGGGCATTACGGCGCTTGAGGGGGCGGACCTTGAAGATGATGTCGTGGAATTCCTGAAAGACCTTGCCGGATATCTGCTTGACAGAGCATAGAGCCGTCCGGCAGACCTCCTTACCGTTTCCGCCTTCGATATCGGGTGAAGGGAATGATCAACCGGTAGAATTCATTTCCCTTTCGAGCTCAATACAGAATCCACGAATTCCGAGATCTTCTCTTCCCATCCCGGCCGCAGTTCGCCCTTTTCCTTCTCCGATACAAGGACCTTGATGGTCGGTGCCGTTCTTTTCCAACCCTGCCTCTCCATGATCAGCGATATCCGGTCCCGCTGTATCTTTTCCGTGCCTCCGGTCTGAAGGACCGCGAAAGCCCTCCCGCCTCCCCTTGCCGCTATGGCCTTTGCAGCTCTTCTGACCTTCATACGGGAAAAGCTCATGTAGACCGGAGTGGAGATGATGAGAATATCGGGCAGGGTATATGTCTTCGGATCCGTTTCGCTCACGCTCGTGACCTTTACATCATGCCCTAATGAGCTGAATTTCTCTTTCAGATAGGAGCAGCATTTGAGACCTGCACCCCATCTTGAACCGTGAATTATACCTATTTCCAGACGATCACCCAAATGGGAACCTTCACGGTTATGATAAGTTTTTCCCAGCCATTTGCTGGATGGCACATAACGGGATTCTCAAGAATATTCGTGTAAAGTCAACGATATTTTTCGGTTCACCTAACGATATTATCATCACCAACTATGCTTAAATAATAATACAAATTTTGTTATATTACCTTTATATACTCATGAGAACTATGGAGATGTGCGGAGTGAAGAATCCGTTTTTGAAGAAGAACCACACACTCTCAATCCCCTATTTCAAACCCCACTCCGTACTGAAAGGGGAATTCCTCGTGCGCGAGTGAAAGATCCCCTTTCACTCTTTTCATCATGTAGGAAATTCAAACTAACCGGTCGATTGCATACCCATGAGTTTGAATGGTTTGAACCGTCAATAAACAGGGACGGGTCCATGTTCGTCCGGATGAAGCCTGCGTCGTGCGGTATTCCCTCTCTAATTCTTGATCTCCAGTTTTACCCTGTTCCCCATCCTGTCGTAGGCGGCCATGGAATCGTCCTCGAAGGGATATGCAATGATGATGTTGATCCCCGGGAACCTCCCGAAGAGGGAGAGGTCCGCCCGGGAGGGCCTTGCCGAACCTGAAGGATGGGAATGGACGACCCCCTCGCCCGGCACGGATCTCTGGGTGAACCTGGAGAATATGGAGAACATGAAAGATGACCTGTTGGATGCCCCCTCCATTATGGGTTCTATGTGTGTGATGTGCCGTATCCCCCTGAGCATTGCACCGAATTCGTTGGGATACGCCTCCCTTGCCCTAATCTTGATCTCCTCGACGGCATCCCTCGATATTGTGTATATTATCTCATCGGCGAAGAGCTCCCTTGTCCCCCGCTCCTCCCTCAACCACGGCGCATGGTCAACAGCCTCCTTCAGGATGGAGAAGGTCTCGGGAAACTGTTTTACCGGGTAATTGGTGATTATGTCCATCAGAAGCTTCTTCACCTTCTTTCTCCTGTCCGCCAGCACCAGCCCGTAGAGGAGGACCGACAGGGCCCTGGGCGGCATCTCCCTTTCGTGAGAATTCTTCAATGTCCCGTAAGCCTCCTCGGCAAGTTCGATTGTCCTTTCCGGGTACCCGGACCTGGCACACCACAGAGCTGCCAGCAGTTTTGTCTTGGCGGCCTCCATCCTGTCTCCCGCCTCCGCCAGGAGGCCCGCAGAATGGACCAGTCTATCAATGCCTTCCTCCTTCCCCTCAAGGCATTCCCTGCTGCCGAGTAGAGCCCCCGCCCCGGCGATACCCCGGATATTATCGAGGGACCGGGCTATCTTCTCCGCCTCCTTCAGCAGCGATCCCGCTTCATCACCATCTTCAACGAAGGTGCCCCCGATCATGCACGATTCCATTATAAGAACGGGGAAGTTCAGCCTCCTTGCTATCTCCATGCAGCGGTCCAGCTCCCTGAATCCCCTCTCGAACTCGCCGGACGAAAGGAGGAAATCGGAAAGTTCCAGCAAGCATCTTGCCTGGTGATATTCCCCCTGTTCGCCATCGATCTGTCCCGCAAGGGCGACGCTTTTCTCGAAACCCTCGAGGGCCCCTCTGAGATGCAGGGTGACGAGCTTTTCCGATTCCATGTACCCTGCCCTGTCGTGGAGAAGCATTGCTTGGAGCAGGGAGATATCCATCTCCACCAGGGGTCTTTTCTTCCCCCTCGACGTTCTGAACCTTGCAACGGCGCTCTGCAGGTCCCCCCGCGAAAGACCCAGCTCGGAGATTATGGGTCCGAGGTCAAGGGGAATTGCCTTCTTCAATGCTATCTGTCCGGCCCTGGAAACCGCAAGGTCTTTCAAATTATGATCCCTTCCCGCCTTCCTGGTCAGGTGTTCAAGGGGTTCCATTGCCTTCCTGTATTCCCCCAGACCGTAAAGGGCCTCCGAGGCAGCCAGAAGGTGCAGTGAACCCACCTCCCCGGATTCTCTCCTTACGAACCTTGATAGAAACCCTCTCCTGCGGACGAGGAAAGGTGAGGCAAGGGAGAGCATATGGTCTCTGTCACCTTTCCTTACCCGCATGCACTCTCTATCCATTTCCATAGGTCCCGTCATGCGACCCTCGACCCCTCCTGAAAGAGTATGGAATTCTCAATCTCGGGATAGAAAGCGGACATATCCGCCCCCCTCTCAATGCCCACGAATACGGCGGCACAGGGAAATATCATGTTAAGCTCGGTTACCTTCTTGTTGATGGACCTCACGGTCTCCTTTCTGTCCAGACCGGTGGTCATTATGGTATCTATCAATCTCTCGAACAGAGGTCTCACCATCTTCTCCAGGTCCAGGTCCCGGGGGGGTGTATAATCTATATCGAGCTTCACGGAGGAGATATCGAATGCGGGTACTATCATCCCGTCCTTTTCCGTTCTCACAAGACCGGAGGAGATGGCGGATTCCACCACCCTGTCCGCTTTCTCGGGCGAGAACCAGCGGAGGTTGTAAACGAGCAGGTTCCTCATCTCCACCCTGGAGAGTGAGGAGCCCTTCCCCATCCTGAATATGGATGCCAGGATATTCTTCAATTCATCGCTCATCCCATATCCCTCAAGATTCTCGAGATGGAGATGATGCCCCCGTCCAGCCCCATCTCGTCTATCAGCTTCAGGTCTTCCGGTCTGTCCACACCGGCATACAGCCTCCCTTTGGAGGGGAGGGCCCTAAGCATCTCCGAGAGTATCTCCCTCGGAGGGGTCCCGCGTTCATTACCGATATCATCGATTATGAACGTGTCCAGCCCGAACGTGCCCATTTCCCGGATCATCTCGCCCGGTGTCATCCGGGAGATCACCGCGTCCTTTGCGATTATTCCCCGGTCGTGATCGATCTGCAGTATCACGTTCTCGGTCAGTTCGAAAGCTGCGGCTATCTCCTCTATGGACTGCACCATCTTTGTGGAAATGATACCAAAGGCTGCCCCTGCCATCAGAGGATCGATGATGCTGTCGGAGAACGTGATCCCCGTATCGGCCCATATCTCACCGGCAAGGTCCGCAGCTGACCTGAAAGTGTTCCATTCCACCTTCCCCTTCCGTATGCCCATTATGTCGATATAGTGAATGACCGGGAACCGGTCCTTTAGAAATGAGACGATCTCAGAAGGTGTTTTCTTCTCTCCCCCAATCCTTACCTGGTCATACCTGTCGTTCCTGACCCAAACGGCCGATCTCCCCATCACCGCAAGAGAGGGTATCACCTGAAAATCACCGGATAGGTCCGGCAGGTTCACCAGCTTCAAGAGCCATCCCCCCTGGTACCCCCTCTCGGTCCGGGGAAAGGGTATCAGTCCAGAGAGGACATTATCACAACGTCCTTTATTGATTTCACCTTGTCAAAAGGAAGAACAAGCCGCTGCTGGGAATCCATCCTGAACTTTCTGATATCGACCTCTTCCGACGGAATGACGAGCAGGTGAAGAACCTTACCGGATTTGGTGTCCACCACGAGGTTGTCCACCTGTCCCAGGTAGTTACCATCGCTGGACATGACAAATTTCTCCTGTATATCATTGACAAAGAACCTCATCTATGAACACCCCATTTTTATATCAACCGTAGTAATCAATTCCTTTATCCTTTTTCTCCTTTTTATTGATTCCGCCCTTCCAGGTCTCCATTACATTCCTGTAGGCCTCAACGGTCGATTCATCGACGGATGGTCTGGCATCTTCTAGGGCTTCCTCGAAATGCCCCGCATTGACCTCTCCGGCATCCATGCCCTCCCTGAGGGATATCATTGCGGCCTCCCGGCAGATGCCCTCTATATCGGCACCGGTGAACCCTTCCGTTCTGCGGGAGAGCTCCTCGAGGTCCACGTCATTTGCCAGGGGCATGGAGGCGGTATGGACCTTCAGGATGGAGAGTCTCTCTTTCTCGTCGGGCGGCTCTATCAGTATCATTCTGTCGAAGCGTCCCGTCCTCAGGAGGGCGTGATCCAGCATGTCCGGCCTGTTCGTGGCCGCCAGAACGATGACCTCTCCGGAATCCTCTATTCCGTCCATGGATGTCAGGAGCTGGTTCACGACCCTCTCCGACACATGGTCGCTCGAGGAGGAGGCCCTTCTCGGAGCGATGGCATCTATCTCGTCCAGGAAGATGATGCATGGCGCCACCTGCCTGGCTTTCTTGAATATCTCCCTTACGGCCTTCTCGGACTCTCCGACCCATTTGGAGAGGACCTCCGGCCCCTTTATTGATATGAAGTTGGCCTTTGTCTCTGTTGCAACGGCCTTTGCCAGCAGCGTCTTCCCGGTTCCGGGAGGTCCGTAGAGAAGGATCCCTTTCGGCGGTTTGATCCCCATCCTCCTGAACGATGAGGGGTCGGTGAGGGGCCATTCTATGGACTCCCTGAGCTTCTGCTTAACCTCTTCCAGACCCCCCACCGAGTCCCAGGGGACCCGGGGTATCTCCACGAGCACCTCCCTCATACTTGAGGGGTTGATCTCCTTCAGAGCCTCCCTGAAATCTGCCATTGTCACCTCGATCCGGGAGAGGATCTCGGACGGGATCGGTTTGTCCAGCTCCATGTCCGGGAGGAATCTCCCGAGAGCTTTCATGGCCCCCTCCCTCGAGAGGGCCGCAAGGTCCGCTCCGACGAATCCGTGGGTCAGGTCGGCGAGCTCTTCGAGGGACACATCCTTTGCAAGGGGCATGTTCCTTGTATGCACCTGGAGTATCTCCACCCTGGATGCCCTGTCCGGAACACCTATCTCGATCTCCCTGTCGAACCTCCCGGGTCTTCTGAGGGCACCATCTATATGGTCCACCCTGTTTGTGGCGGCAATGACTATCAGGCGCCCCTTCTCCTCGAGTCCGTCCATCAGTGTGAGGAGCTGGGCAACCACCCTTCTTTCCACCTCCCCCTTCACCTCATCCCTCTTGGGCGCTATCGAATCGATCTCATCGATGAATATTATGGCCGGGAGGTTCTCCGACGCTTCCTGGAACCTGTTCCTCAGGTTCTCTTCTGTCTGTCCGTAATACTTGTTCATTATCTCCGGGCCCTGTATGGAAAAGAAGGAAGCACCGCTTTCCGTGGCCACCGCCTTGGCAATGAGGGTCTTTCCGGTTCCCGGCGGGCCGTGGAGAAGAACACCTTTCGGCGGTTTGATCCCCAATCTGTCGAAAAGCTCGGGATGCTTGAGAGGGAGCTCGATTATCTCCCGCACCCTGGCAAGCTCATCCTTTAGACCGCCGATATCCTCGTATGCCACCCTTGAAACGATATCCTCGTGTATGGGTTCCTTCGATATCTTGATCTGCGTCTCCACATTCACCTGCACGATGCCTGCGGGTTTGGTTGATGATACCACGAAGGGAAGCTGGCTTCCCATGAGTGCGATGCCCTGGATGATCAATGTATCTCCCTTGTGAATGGGTCTTTTCAGAAGGGATTTCTTGATGAAGTTGTCTATTCCATTGGCGAATTGGAGGTGGGGGAGATCCTTGATCGCCGGGGATATATTGATCCTGTCCGCGGGTTTGGGAACGACCTTCTCCACTTCCACCCGGTCCCCTATCGAGACCTCGGCGTTCTTCCTTGTTATGCCGTCTATCCTTATGATGTCCTTGTTCTCGTCCTGAATGGGAGCTCTCCATACGACCGCCGCGGTCTCCTTCTTTCCCGATATACGAATGATATCTCCCGGTGAGACCCCGAGTTCTTCGCGGCTGCGCGTGCTCAACCTGGCCCTCATGTATCCCACGTCGTTCTTCAGCGTGGGTTCGACCTTCAGTTCAACCTTCCTGCTCAATTGGAGCCTCCATTGCCGGAATGTATTGTGGACTCGATAAATGTGTCCCGTAATTAAGCTTACTCCCGGTGTTCTTGTTTTTGATATTCATGTCCAGTATGACCGGAGGCAGCATTCCCTGCCGTGTGGGCAATGGCCACTGCCGCGGCCTCGTCACTGTAACGTCCTATCTTTGAGGTCCTTCTCTCGTCCACTATCTCCACCTTCATCCCGTCATCGAGCAGTGCGGAGATTATTGCATCACGACTCGAAGGAGCGCCGTCCCCAACCCGGACAAGGGCATCATCCGGTATGAGGGCAGATATGGCCAGGTGGACCCTTTCGATGGCATCCTCCGCCCCGGCCGCCCTTCCTATTGAAACCAATCTCCCATCGCATATGAAAGCCATGCCCGGTCTCTTTCCGGGGTCTATGCCCACTATCAATCCGGAAGGTCTGAACCCGCCCATACATGCTGCGGCCGCTCTCTGGAGGGTGGCGAACGCGTCCTTCATGACCGGGACGACCGGAATGCCGCCAGGGATCTGGCTCGATCCATTTCCGACCCTGTCGGATATGATGCAGTCGACCGGAACCTCACCGTTCTCCTCCTTTCCGGCGGGGAACAGGGTGAGCCTCATCTCCCCTGCAGCCTCGACCAGGTCCAGCAGAAGATTGAAATCCGAAGTCATCACCCCGATCCTCAGGGAAGACCACCTCTCCATGAATTGTTTCAATTCCTCTCCCGAACTCATTCCCATTCAACATCCACCTCGTCCTCGTCGGAGACCTCGTCCCCGTCATCTCCCTCGACGGCCAGGATGCGGAATTTCTTTTCCTTCTTCTTCTCACCCTCCTCGTTCTCCTTCACAACCGTGAACTGGAGCTTCATCTCCAGCTCCCCATCAATTTCTCCCCCTTCCTCCTCCTCATCCAGTATCATCACGTCTTCCGCTTCCTCACTCCTGTCCTCTTCCAGCACCTGGGCTTCGAATATCTCCTCTGCCACCGCGATCTTGTTCTGGAACTCCCTGTCCCTGCTGAAAGCCACCTTCATGGAATCCAGGACCCGCGACATCTTGTTGACGAGGGTGTCCTTCTCGATGGCGATCATGTATTCCCCATCCCCGGATTCACCTCCGGGTCCGCCCTCTATTACCGTGACCTCCTGGAATTCCAGTCCGGCCCCGATCCGCATATCGTACTGCCTTCTCCTTTCAGGGTCCAGGAGAATGGACTTCGCCTCGTTGAGAAGTCTCATTATCTCCTCACCCTCCTTCCTGCTTTCCTCGGGAAGCTCCCTCAGCTTGTCCGGGTGGTAGATTTCCGCCATTCGCCTGTAGGCCATTCTTATCTCCTTGTTCGTGGCTTTCTCGTCCACTCCCAGAAGGTAATAGTAATCCACTTCCAAGGACCGGGCCTCCTCAGGTTATCGTAAAGTCGGATCAAATGACTTTACTCTTTTGGTCCAACCCCAAAGGATTTCCTGGGAAACAGTTAAAGATACCGTGGGTGATGGACCCGCGAGGAAAAATGAGATCCGCGGGCAGGGTGGTGAACTTCTCCCACAAGGGTGCGATAATTCTGAGATCGACCGTCCCTCCGGGGATAGGCGACATCATCGTTGACAGGAGGTCGGAACCCGTCGGGAAGGTCATTCGCATCACGGGTCCCGTGAAGAGCCCGTATGTCATTGTCAATCCCTTCAGGGGTCATGATGAGCTCCCGATGAGCTCTCTCCTCGGTAGGGAGCTGTTCATTTCCAGGCAGAGGGATCAGGGAAGGCCCGGGCAGGGAAGGAGAGGGAGCGGAGGATTAAAGGGCGATCATGACGAGAGGACTTTCAGGGGGCGTGAGAGGAACGGCCAGGGCCGTCAGGTTCGGAAACCGCGTTCCTTCGGTAAAAAGGGGAACAAGCGCAGGGGGAAGCCCCATCCCGGTAACTAGCTTTGCAAAACAATATTAATGTAACCTGACAATACACACCCCGGGGTCGATCATGGAAGAGAATCATGAGGTTTATTTTCACGGAGCGCTGCTCTATCCCGGGGGCCAGATGGTCATTGGAGCCGTTCTGGTAAAGCACAACGAGATCGTTGACAGGTTGGGGGGCCAGGTTCCGTATTCGGGTTCGGGGTCCAGGGCACAATGGGAAGCCCTCATCCAGGGCATGGAGCTTGCCGCAAGGAACGGGGTCAGACGCCTCATCATGAAGGGAGATTCCAGATCGGTCATCAATCACATGAACGGACAGCCCCCCGAAAGGGACTTCGATGCCATGGACTACATGATGAAGGCGCGAAAGGTGCAGCTGAAGTTCGATCAGTGTTTCTTCCAGTGGGTCCCGCCGGAGAGGAACTCCATTGCCATCTCGATGACCGTACCGGAACCGGAGGATGTTCCGGAGGAACAGCTTCATACGGGTTAAATCCAAATAAATGAACCCAGCTAAAGGGGCACCTTGCGGAGGACGCGTAGATGGCCCTTAGAGTGTTCAACACGGAATCCAGGAGTAAGGAGGAGTTCATCCCCATCGAGGAGGGCAAGGTGGGAATGTACGTTTGCGGTCCCACGGTATACGATGATTGTCATGTGGGGCACGCCCGCTCATACGTGGCCTTCGATGTGATAAGGAGATATCTCGAATACAAGGGGTACACGGTCACATATGTCCAGAATTTCACGGATGTGGATGACAAGATAATCAACCGGTCGGCGGAGAAGAACATACCGCCGCTTGTTCTGTCCGAGCATTACATCCAGGAATACTTCCGGGATACGGGCGCTTTGAACATAAGAAAAGCTGACATTCACCCGAAGGCCTCCGAGACCGTGCCGGACATGATAACCGTTATAAAGGGTCTGATGGAGAAAGGGTATGCATACGAGGTGAACGGGTCGGTCTATTTCGAGGTGGCAAAGGCATCTCATCTGTTCGGCAAGCTCAGACATCAATCCCTTGAGGACATGAGGGATGGAGCAAGGATAGAGGTGGATTCGGAAAAGAGGAGTCCCAAGGATTTTGCCCTGTGGAAAGCGGCGAAACCCGGGGAGATATCCTGGGATTCCCCATGGGGGAAGGGGAGGCCCGGATGGCACATCGAGTGTTCCACCATGGCCTGGAAGTACATTGGCAGGACCCTCGACATCCACGGCGGGGGGATGGACCTTATTTTCCCGCATCACGAATCGGAGATCCTTCAGGCAGAGGCGTTCACGGGGAAGAAGTTCGTGAAGTACTGGATCCATAACGGGTTCGTAGAATTGAAAAGCGAGAAGATGTCCAAATCCCTCGGGAACTTCTTCACCATCAAGGACATACTCGGAAGGTTCGAACCCATGGTTCTGAGGTTCTTCCTCGTGTATACGCATTACAGATCCCCCATCGATTTTTCGGATAGCGCCCTGGAGGAGGCAGGAAGGTCGTACGAGAGACTCAGGAGGCTCCACGAGCTCCTGTCCGAAAGGATAGGTGAGGTGGAGGAGGGGGTCATACCCGACCTCGGGGAGCCGGACGAGGATGTGTTGAAGATGGCCTATTCGTTCAGGAAAGATTTCGAGGAAGCCATGGATGACGACTTCAACACCAGGGTGGGGGTCACCGTCCTGTTCCGGATGGACCAGAGGATACGGGATCTCGATAAGGAGGGCAGGCTCGATGGGAAGCATTCACTTGCACTCAAGCATGTAATGGATGAGATATCGGGCGTGCTGGGTTTGATATATTCCCGCAGGGACCGGGATGAAGGAGCGGAGGAGCGCTTCCTCCCCGAACTGGTCCGGATACTTATTGACGTAAGGGATGAGGCCAGAAAGAGAAAGGATTGGGCTCTTGCGGATTCGATAAGGGACCGCCTGCGTTCCACCGGGATCATACTCGAGGACGGGGAAACAACGACATGGCATCTGGCCCGGGATCGATAAGGAGCGAATCTGCCATATCGTTTCGACCATTCCGGGTAGAGATGCTGTCCACCTTCCGATATCAAACTCCCGACAATATGTGTTGGGGGGTGAGAGTCCGGACACAGATATGATCTCAACCATGCTCGATTTTGTATCGATATATAATAAAGCTTTTACAATAGATGCTTATAGTAGCTTAAGGTGATATGATGATCTCCTCTCGCTCGTATACATTGATCGGGGCATTGTTGATACTGGCCCCCCTTCTCCAATTCCCCACGGCATCGACCGGTGGGGGTGCAGGAGGCAGCATGATGGCGTCAGGTCATATGGTGTTCGTCGAGGACATCACCGCAACATGGTGCGGATACTGCCCTGAAGCGTCGCAGGGCCTTTCGGATCTATCCGCACAGAGAGGTGATTTCAGGTTCGTCACACTTGTCGACGACAGGGTTCCCGATGCGGCATCAAGGAATGAGGAGTACAATCCCTCGGGTTTTCCCACGGTCATGTTCGATGGAGGATACGAGGAGGTCATTGGGGCACCTTCGTCCACGGATGCTTATGACGCAGCAGTGGACAGCTGTCAGGAGAGAGATGCCCCCCCGATCAGCGTCATCGTGGACTGTTTCGATGAGGGCGGCTCGAGATTGAGGATAGACCTGGAGGTCGAGAATGGCGCCTCCTCCGAATACTCCGGCCGGCTTCTCGTGAATGTCGTGGAGATCGTATCCAGGTATCAGGATTCGGACGGCAGCCCCTACCCCTATTCTCTTCTCGGCTACGCTGCGGATGAGGATATATCCATACAGGGAGGTGAATCATACACCACCTCCATTGACTGGGTCGGATCGGCTGAGAAGGATCTTCTCGGTAACGATTTTTCCGATATCGACCCCTCCAATATCGTGATATACGCCGTCGTGTTCAACAGCGGTTCCAATCTGAAGGTAAGAAAGACCGTTCCTCCCTCATACTATACCGCCCATTATGCCGATGCCATGGGTGAGGCCCATCCTCAGAAGCTCGGAGGGGCCCCCGACGTGGAGATCACATCGCCCCGTGAGGGAAGAAGGGTGTCGGGGGTGGCGGATATAGATGCCCGCATCGGTTCCGAGAACGGCATCGATACGGTTGAGGTGAAGATAGGACAGGGGGACTGGTTGGAGATGTCGGGCCTGGACGGGGTGTATACATATTCATGGGACACAACCGAGGTTTCCAACGGTCCCGTGAGAATAACGGTAAAGGCCAGGGACCGGGAAGGCCTGGTGGGGATGGACTCCGTGGAGGTCGTGGTGGAGAACGAGGGCTCCCTCGTTCCACCGGAGATAGTCGAGGTCCATCACAGTCCACAGGTGGTAAAGGAGGGCGATGAGGTAATGATATCCGCCTATGTTGTCGAATATGATACGGAGATCTCCAGCGTGGAGCTCACATACTGCATTGGCGACATCTGCCTCCTCCCCGAGGAGATGGACGATGAAGGAAGCGGAACCTATTCTCTGGCGATTGGCCCATTTTCGGAGGGTGATACGGTCAGGTACAACGTTCTGGTCACGGACGTGGAAGGGAACGAGGTGAGGTCATCCGACAGCACCTTCACGGTTCAGCCCCCCTCTTCGGCGGATGGGACCGGGAACGAGGGGGCCGAGGGAGATGACGGTTCCTCCGACGGGGGAACGGAAGTCAACAGCAGCCCCGCTCCATATTTTACCCTCCTCATTCCGGCACTGGCCATAACCATGCTGATGCTGAGAAGGAGAAAGTGAGCGGGATGTCCCATTGCCATCCATTCGGGGTCCCGTTGGCCATGTCGGCCGGAATGACTTATTCACCGACATAATTAGGAGCAATGGTTTTTATGGATGGTTCAAAGACCAATAGTGTATAATAAGAAAAATGCCGGAGGAAAAAGAATGAAAGAAAGCAGAGGGCAGGGAAATGCTTCCACGATTCCGGCGTTGATGATAATTTTGCTGTTTGCCATCACGGCCGCTCTTCCCCTTGCCTCTTCCATCCGAACGGAGAGCATCTCGGATGGGGTCTCGATCTCGCCGTATCCCGGTGGATATGACCCTGAAAAGGATCCTCTGGTCAAGCAGGGGTTCAGGCCAAGATTCCCGTCTCCGGATTCCCCGTTCATTCAGACACTGGCCCCCATGCCCGAGGATGCGGTTATGCATCCGTACGGATGGGTTCCTCAAACGCTTTCCGGCTCACCTACGAGGGCAGCGGAGTGGACCCTCTATTACAACGGAACCCACATCGACGTGTATGTGGATACGAGTTCCTCCGGAGGGGGAGACCTGTCATCAAGTGAAGAGAACCAGCTTGACAGGATCATTGATGATTTCGAACAGTACGCATGGCCCCGGGTGAAGGATTATTTCGATCCGAACGATATTGTCTATCACGTGGATTTCAAGGTCCACAAGATAGACGGGCCATCCGGAACCGGCGGATACTATCAGCCAGGAACAGACGAATTCCATCTGGACAGGGATGATTTCTCGTGGGGAGGGATCATAGCTGCCCACGAGTTCCAGCATTACGTTCACAGGCAGTATGATGCCTACGAGAGATTGTGGGTGGATGAAGGATGTGCCGATTTCGCAGCATATCTCGTATACGGGATCCAGAATACCCTGTCCTCTCATGTGTATGCCTATCTCCAGTGGAGGCCGAGACATACGGTTCCCGTTGACGATTACACCTTCTATGCCGATACGACCACCTCCTATTACGGTTCCAGCTTCCTCTTCGAGCTCTACATGATCGAGCACTACGGAGGAAAGAATTACACCCATGCCCTTGTGAAATCCACCCAGAGGGGAGTATACGGGGTCAACCGCGCACTTGCTGCGGTGGGCTCAACGGACCGCTTCGATGAGGCTTTCACAAAGTTCATGGTTGCGACCAGGATAAACGACGATTATGCCGGGGACGGCAACTATTCGTATTCCCTGAAATCCTACAGCTACGGAAGCCTGAACCTCCCCCTTTCCCGCTCCCATTCGGGGACACCCGTTACGGATTCGTTCTCGAGCATGGAATTGTATTCCGTGAACTCCATTCGTTTCTCTTCCCCACCTGAACCGGGAGAGACATACAGGATGACCCTGACCTACAGCGCGGGAGATCCCATCGCAGCACTCTATTACGAAACCCCGGCCCCGAGGGAGGTGGACATCATTGACTTCGGCTCATCGAGGTCCGTCACACTGGACATTGAAGGATGGGGGACGGATTTCAACTCGTTCCAGCTGATAACGACATCCACGGACGTTTCCTCATTGAGCTACACGCTGGACATCCTGGATCTCGAACCCCCAGTCTCATCCGTCTCCGTAAGTCCGTATATTCCGGATGGAGAGAACGGATGGTACACCACAACCCCCAAGATAACGTTGAAATCCGAAGCGGGGGCAAAGATATATTATTCAATGAACGGAGGGGAACAGCAGCTCTATTCCGATCCCATATATCCAACGGATGGCGTTTGGAACATCTCCTTCCATGCGGTGGACAGACATGACAATATCGAGCCCTTCAACTACCTCAATATAAAGGTCGACACGAGAACGCCAACCTCCTCGATGGATGTGGACCCGGACCTTCCCGAGGATACATGGTACACCACCCCCCCGTTGATAACACTCAACACGGCCCATCCCATGACCACCCTGCAGTACAAGTTCGGCAATGATGAATACACGAACTATACCGGGCCGTTCAATCCTCCGGAAGGACTTACCAATCTATTCTGGAGGTCCGTGGACCAGGCAGGCAACATGGAGACGGAGCGATCCAGGCTTTTCAAGGTAGATACAATCCCACCCACACTGGAATACGAGATATTCCCGGCGCTTCCCGACGGGGAGAACGGATTCTACAGGACCACTCCCAGGGTGACCCTGCGCTCCGACGATTCGGAAGCCATATATTATTCACTCAACGGGGGAGACATGCTCCCCTACATCGGCCCGTTCACCATCCAGGACGGAACCTATACCGTTCGGATGCTTGCCATCGATCAGGCCGGGAACAGGGGTGATCAGCTCCGATTTGACATCAAGGTGGATACAACATCCCCCCACATCAACGGAAGCTTCGGGGATTGGGAGTATGACCCCGATAATTCCTCCAGCTGGCTTTCTTTCGCTCCCGTATTGACCCTTGAAGGTTCCGAGAGCGGGATGCTCATGAACTATTCATTGAACGGTGGGGCCCCCGTCGATTATACCAAACCTGTGAAGTTCGAGGACGGCGTCAACGAGATATGGATATATGGAGTGGATCCTGCGGGAAATCCCGCGGAACCCCTCAGGTTCTTCCTGAAGATAGACAGGAAGGCTCCGTTCGTGGAACCCGGCATTTCCTCGGAGCCTGTCAATGGATGGTACCTGGACCGGACGGTGGAAGTGGAACTGACCCTCAGCGGTGATGATGAGCGCTCCTCCCCGGTGAATATCCGGTATAAATGGATGGGGGAAGAGGCCAAGGATTACAGAAGTGCCCTGAAGGTTCCGGAAGGCTATTCCACTCTGATGTACTGGGCGGTTGATGCCGCCGGCAACAGGATGGAGGCAAGGTCCATACAGTTCAAGAAGGATTCCTCCCCTCCGTCAGTCGCGATGTCGCTCCAGGGTCCCGCCGATGGGGTCGTCCAGGCCGGATCCGAGATCCTTGTCGATCTTTCGGATTCGAGCGACGGGAACGGCATCTCCTTCTACGGTATCAGCATCAACGGCTCAACGGACTTCCGGTGGTCTCCCGACCCGAATTTCTCCCTGGTACTGAGCGAGCCGGGAACCTATACAATAACAGCCTACGTGAAGGACGGAGCCGGGAATGTGGCCCAGAGATCCCAGGAAGTTGTGGTAATTCCCGTCGAATCCGGAAATGGCAGTGATGTTCAGTCCTCGGAAAACGGAAACCATTCATGGATACTCTACGCGATCATCGGTGCTGCGTTATTCATACTTCTGATGGCCCTTGCTGTAATGATCGTTGTTATCTCGAAGCACCACAAGAAAGAGGTGGAACATATCCCCCCTCCACCGGGCCATCCCGTTTTCGACCCCCATTCACACCCTCAGGCCCCCCCTCCCCGACCCCCGCAGAAGCGGCCGGAGCTCCCATCACCTCCAAGGCCCCCGGA
>NJDO01000048.1 GCA_002254385.1 Thermoplasmatales archaeon ex4484_6
ATATGGAACATGTCCTTGTGGTTCAACGTTACCTGGTCAACGATATCCGTTGGTCTCGAGATATCAGTATGGGACTGGTGGACGACCATCATCATGCTCTGGTGGGGGGCCGGGGATGACGGGCAGTATGACACGGATGACGATATATGGACCTACGATCCCATGTTCGGATACAAGATCCTTTACTACAACGTCTATCTGGCCACCTCAACCGGAGATCCGCTTCCGTGGTTCCAGAACAGATACACCCAGACGGGCCAGAACAACCAGCAGGTCAATATCTGGAACATAAACAACAGGACCGATGCCCAGGCGACGCATCCCTACATACAGGGTGAGAATCCCAGAAAGATGTTCGTGGGCATTTTCACGGCACCCCAGAAGTTCCAGCAGACCTCGACTGGCGGGCTGGCCCAGGTATATGCCGATTATCAGGCCTCCGACGATTACACGCTGGAACTGAATGTGAAAGAAGTGGCTCCGAACAATCCCCCGGAGATATCCGACATCACCGTATCGTCCGATTTCCCCCAGTCGGATACGGGAGGATACTACGACACCGAGTTCCAGATCAACGTCACATACATGGATGAGGACAACGACCCTCCGAGCGAGTTACTTCTGGTGTTCGATGAGGGTACCGGGGCGGAGACAGCTCCCGTGGATATTCTCCAGGACGGCGACCCCATAGACCTCAACGACAATGATTACACGGACGGCAGGGAGTACAAAATAACATATCTCGGGAAGACCCTGAAGGATACCCCGTCACCCCACAGCATCAAGGTGTGGGCGAAGGACGACCCCTCACATCCCATGAAGACAGCCAGATGGTCCCTTCCCAGGTTCGACTACAACCTGACGGTCTGGGATGATGACCCCGTTTCCGTGAAGGACCCGTGGGCCGGCATACCGACCCTTCAGGAGGACGAGCCTCCAAGGTTGATCCCTCTCGAGGGATTCGACGGAGCCTTCAAGGATCCGGAGAACAGGTTCAGGGGCTTCAACATATGGGACCCGACGAACGAGACCTGGGCGACGGATTACTTCTCCGAGCTCATGCACATCAACATATCCAAGATCGACGGGATATGGCAGATGAACATAATGCTCAACGAGAACCAGCACAGCACTGCGGGAGAACCCGTGACCCTCCGCGCCTACGATGATCATTCGTGGGCAGTGAGGACCACAAGGGTCTATGTGAACCCGGTGAACGATCCACCCAAGGTCCTCGGGATAAAGATCGGCTCCAACACATACGATGAGGACACGGGAGAGCTGGACAATACGGATCCCCTGAGTCCCGTGGTACACTTCGAGGGTGTGGAACAGGCAAAGCTCGTTGAGGATCAGTTCTTCGAGTTCGAGATAATTGCGGAGGACACCGACCTCGAGGAGGAGAGACAGGACCTTGAATACGATTTCGAGACAGGTCTCTCCAGCCCGTGGAAGGAGCTCCCCTCCGTGGGTTACAATACGGGAATCGTGACCCTGGAGAACGGCATATCCAATGATGACGTGAAGAAGAAGAACAACAAGATGGCCTTCTCCATCTCGGACAGGGGAACGGACGGTACCATAATTCTAACCATCTACTTCGATGTGGAGAACGTGAACGATCCGCCCTCCATCACCATCCCGACGACCACCCCGAGGCAGTACACACAGTATCAGGCCGGCGGGATCAGGATAAAGCCCATCGCATCGGATATCGATCCGGGCGACTCGCTCACCTTCTCGGTGAACTTCGAGGATCCCCTGGAGTATGATGGTGAGGAGGTGGACTCCATAGTGGACCAGCTTCCGAACATGGAGGCCAGAAAGGACATCGACTGGGGAGTCGACACGAATACCGGCGAGTTCTGGTTCAAGCCCGATGACCAGAACATCTGGAACACCTCTTCAGGATGGGTGAAATCCATCGAGATAACCCTCGTGTTCGAGGTCAGGGACAAGGCAGGTGCGACAGCCACCGACAAGATCACCCTTGTCCTGAACGATCTGAACGAGGAACCGGAAGCCCCGAGCGAGATAAAGGCTGATCCGGACCCCTCGCAGGAGATCTACGTGGGTGACGAGATCACCTTCTCCGTTGACGAGGTGACGGACCCCGACGGTGACAAGGTGACATACAAGTGGGACTTCGGTGACGGAGCCACCGGCGAGGGCCGGACCGTGACCCATACCTATTCCAAGAAGGGATGGAAGACGGTCCAGATGTGGGTCGAGGACGGCCAGTTCGAGACCGACAGGATAAACCTCAGGCTGGAGATCCTGGAGAAAGAGGACACTAATGGAGGAGGAAATAATAACCAGCAGACCCCTACCACCCCCTCCTCGACCTCTTCTTCCGACAATACCATGCTCTACGTCATACTTGGTGTCGTGGGGCTGCTGGTGGTCATCATCGTCATAGTGATATTCTTCTTCGCACTCAGGAAGAAGGAGGCACCGCCCGCACAGCAGTATCCGATGTACGATACCATGGGAGCTTACGGAGCTCAGGGTCTGCCTCCGGGTCAGGAGAATCAGCTTCCGCCCGGAGCTGCACCGGAGCTTCCCCCGGGTCAGGACTACTACCAGCAGCCTGACCAGCTGCCTCCCGCGGGCCAGGAGCAGGTACAGCCCCAGACCGAGGCTCCGGCAGCACAGCCCGAGACACAGGCACAGCCCGAGGCTCCGGCTGGCAGCACATGTCCGTCATGCGGAGCTCCTGTGGACCCGTCGTGGTTCCTCTGTCCCAACTGCAAGACACCTCTGCAGTGAATGGATGAATGGAACACCGAGTGAAGGGCATTTACGTGCCCTTCACTTTTCGTATGAAGATTCGGTGAAATACACCGAATCTTCACTCTTTTTTTATCATATTTTCACTAACGAGATAGTATTGTTGATGACTTCAGATAGAGATGACAAATGGAGATGACGAGTTCCTGTGAACATGAGTCGGGTCCGTTGAGAGACCTCTGGAGAGTCTTCCAGGATCAGTTGTTGATGACCCTGCCGATGACTATGGTCCCGGAGACCTTCTCGACCTTGATCCTTACCGCAGCTCCCTTGGCCACCCCGGGGACGTAGATGATGTACTTGTCGATCTTGGCGACACCATCCCCCATCCTTCCAACGTCCTGGATTAGGACATCGATCTCATCACCGGGTATGACGACCTTTCTTCTTTCCTTGGCCTGAAGCCCCTTCTTCACCTTGACGGGTCTCTTCGCTCCGCATGCCATGCATTCGATGACATTGATCCTCCCCTCCTTGATGAGATGTGTATCGGGTTTCCCGCATTCCCCGCAGATGACGAAGGTGTTCACGTATTCATTGACCTTCTCCTTGAGCTTCTCGGCCGGTATTTGCGATTTCAGGATGAGCCTTCTCCCCTCCCTTGAGCCGGCGGAACCCAGGGATCTGAGGATATGGCCCTGGATATGCTCCGCATCCCTTCTTATCGCATCGACAACCTCCTGAAAGTTCCTCCATACCGTGGTCCTGCCCTCGTAAATGATGTCCAGCTCCGGAACGGACCATCTCTCTTCCCCCGTGAGTCCTTCCTCCGGCATGGACTCGTGGGCCCTTTTCAGAAGTGCCTCGTAATCGAATTCGTCGGCCATACGTGTGCCTCCTTGTTTTGGCCCATGAAAGGACACCTATATAAACATCGCTCCACGGAGAGTCTACATCGAAGCGGGGGCCTCTATTCCCAGAATGGACAGTCCCGAAGAGAACACCTCCCTGGAAAGTTCGACAAGGGCAAGTCTTGCGGCCCTTCTTCTCTCGTCATTCTCCGATAGTACGGGGCAGTCCCGGTAGAAGTCATTGAAGGAGGAGGCGGTGTCCACAAGATATGTGGCCATCAGGTGCACCCTCCTTTCCCGCGCTGCCTTGGATACCACTTCATCGAACCTTGAAAGCTGCTTCACCAACTCCCTTTCCGCCCGTTCCACGAGCCTGGAGAAGTCCAAAGGTCCCGGGATCATTCCACCTTTCTCGAGGATGGAACAGGCCCTGGCATGTGAATACTGGATGAAGGGAGCCGAGGATCCCTCGAAGTTCAGCGCCTCCTCCCATCTGAACACTATCTTCTTCTCCGGCTGCACCCTTATCATATTGAACCGAAGAGCACCGATGCCGACGACCTCGGAAATGTGTGCGATCTCCTCTTCCTTCAGGTCCTTTCTCCTCTTCTCCACTTCCTCGCGGGCCCTCTGAACGGCCTCGTCAAGGAGGTCGTCAAGATAGACGGTCCTCCCTCTTCTGGTGGACATCTTTCCTTCAGGGAGGGATACGAAGGAGTAGAAGACAGCTTCCGGCACCTTCTCCAATCCGAGCTCACGAAGGGCCAGTTCGAGCATGAGGGACTGGTATCTATGATCCTCTCCGAGTACATTGATGGCATGATGGCACCTGCTGAGCTTCCACCTGTGGTATGCAAGGTCACGGGTGGTGTAAAGTGCCGACCCGTCCGATCTGGTGAATACGAACCTCCTCCTGAACCTCTCCTCGTCCCCTCCCTCTATGAGTCCGGAGAGGTCCAGATAATAGGCCCCATCCTCTTCCCTGCACAGGGGGCTCTTCTTCAGCCTTTCTATGACATCGAAAAGGGAGCCATCCTCCACAACCTGCGACTCATAAACGAACCGGTCCATACCGACGTTCAATCTGGATAGCGACGTCTTCATTCCGGAAAGGACCCTGTCGCAGGTTTCCCTGACGTCCCTTGCACGAATGGTATTCCCCCTTTCGGAAATGGGCCTCTCCCAGTCGCGGTCCCTCACGGCCTTTTCGTATTCGAGCAGCAGCTGATTGATGTCCCGCTCGACCTCTTCATCGCTCTCCATTATCGCATTCGCCTTCTGGTAGAACCTGACCAGTCGATGGTCCTCTTTGTCCCCCTCCGGGAGGTCGATGGTGGATGGATCGATGTTGAACAGACCCCATACAAGGATCATGACCTGCTTTCCCATGTCATTGACCCAGTACTGGGATTCGACCTCGAATCCCGCGTGCCTCATGAGTCTTACAAGGGTGTCCCCTATCACGGGATTCCTTGCCCTTCCCACATGGAACGGACCATTGGGGTTGGCGGAGGTATGTTCCACGATTATCTTTTCATTCCCCGCCTCTTCCTTTCCCAGAGATCCTCTTTTCGACCAGAGAAAGGATGCGGCATCGGAGATGTATCTCCCCGGTTCGAATGTGCAGTTGAGGTACCCTCCTTTCACCTCCAGTTCGAACAGGTCGCTCTTTCCCACCATCTCCTGCAGTCTGGATGCAGCTTCCGCGGGGGTGATGCCGAGCTCCTTCGCGGCCGGGAAGCACACGAGACAGAGGTCGGATTCCCTCCTTTTCGGTTTCTCTATTATGGGTTCGGACGAAAGTCCCAGTTCGGAGAAGGCCCTTTTCACCCTCTCGGTGAATTCCGACTCATAGGTCTTCTTCGGGTCGACAACATCCATGCAGTGTCGAAAAGAACGGATGCTTTTAACATTAACCGTTGTTTTTCCCTGCACAACCTTTTTCTATACTCTTTCGGATTTGGTCATGGAAGTTGGTTCAAGATGCAGCCCACCCCCGAAACATTCCGTCCGGCCGAGGACACCATCTTTCGCCTGAGGGCAAAGCTGGATGATAACGCATATCAGATACTGAGGGACGGAGATGTTCTCTTTCTGGCATTCCGCATTCCGGGAGAGGAAGTGGACCTGCTCCCCTCCCTGGAATATCTCTCCGAATTCCTCACCCCGGATGAGATGGAGGATGTCCGCGGGATAGTGATAATATCGGACAGGTCCTACGAGGTCACTTCCGCGTCCATGATACTTCCCAAGCTGGAGACGAAGAAAGAGGAGGACGAGAGATTATACAGCGAGCTGAAGAGTGCGTTGAAGAAGAAGCTGGAACCTCTCGTGTTCACAGTGGAGAACGATATCCTGGAGATGTTCCGTGCGGCCATCCGTCTGGACGGTTCCCACAACAGGACCGATGAATCCATCGGTCTGGATCTGCTGAAGGTGGAGCTTCCGAAGGAGGGGGAGGTTGTTTACCTCATATTCGATGACGGATACAGGAAGATGAGCAGGCCTTCCTTCGAGAAGCTTGTGGACAATGCACTAACCTCTCTCAGGGCAGGCCCCTCGCTCGTGAAGGATGCCCCATCGCATCCGCTCTCGACCAGCAGGAGCCTGGTAGACACGAGGGAGAGGACACCTTCCCCGGAGACCTATCGCCCGCTGGTCACTGCGGCCGAGACGGCCCCCGGAGGTACAACGACCAAGTCCCCGGGGGTCGGTCCGGGAGATTCGGCACTGAGGAATGCAAAGGTAATCGCAAGGGAGTTCTCGAGGGAAATGGCCAATATGGGTTACCGCAAGGACAGCAAGTTCTCGAGGAGCGATGCGAACCAGTTCTTCTTCACGGGTCTGTCCGGCCCGGCGGTCCTTTTCAAGGTGATGGAAACGGAGGAGGAACTGGAACCGTTCCTCCGCATCCTGTCCCACAGGAAGGACGCGGTAGGGATCCTGGTGACAAGGGAATGGGACCCCGGCCTCGAGGCCCTGTCGCGAATCAGGGATTTCGTCTATCTGGATTTCTCCCGGGCAAACAGGGCTGTCGATGTGTTGAGGGAACTGCTGAAGGGGGGAGGAAATATTTGAGCCGGGTGCCCATCGGCTGTTCCTCCCTGGATGCCATACTGGGAGGGGGAATAGAGAGTTCGGCCATAACCCAGCTTTTCGGGGAGGGGGGATCCGGGAAGACAAACATCTGCCTTCAGGTCACCAGGAATGTTGTGAGGGCGGGACAGAAGGTAATATACATAGATACAGAAGGCGTTTCGATGGAGAGGTTCCAGCAGATATGCGGGACAGAGGAAGAGTACAACGGCATCTCGAGGGAGGTCCTGTTCTTCCAGCCGATGAGCTCCTCCCAATTATCCGATTCCATACGTTCCACGATGAAGCTGGTGGAAAAGGACCTCCATATCGGTTTGATAGTCCTCGATTCTGCCACGGTGTTCTACCGTATGAATCTGGGTTCGGGACGGGAGGAGGAGAACAGGAGGGAAATATCCACTGTCATCCTCGATCTGATGAACATCTCGAGAAAGCAGGATATACCTGTCCTGATCACGACGCAGGTCTATTCCTCGATGGGGCCCTCGGACATAAGACCCATCGGTGGCCATTCCCTCGCCCATAATTGCAAGGCAATAGTGAAGCTGGAGAAGCTCGGGGATGGAGGTTTTCGGAGGGCCACGGTAACGAAGCACAGGTCCATGCCCTCGGGAGAGTTGGCCGTTTTCAAGTTGACCGGGAAGGGGGTGGAATCGGTGGAGGAGGAGGAACTCGCTCTCCTGATGTCGGCTGAACATATCAGGGTAAGATGATGATGATATAATTGAAGTATATGATGAGATACCGTTTAAATAATCCCAGACCCGAATATCCGTTCAAGACCGCAAATCATTATAGTATGCTCACGCATACTTGGAAATGAAAGTGCAGGTGTAAATTCAATATGAAATAGGGAGTGTGAATATGTCATCTCATTGTGTGAAAGGGACACTATTCAATGGAAAGACGGCTTTCGCCGTGACAGCCGTGCTGCTCATGTCCATGGCGGCATTTGTAATGATCGTGCCGACAGGTGCGGATGCGACCACGAGACCCGGCGGGACCCTCAAGAACGATGAACCCGCGAGAACTTACAACACCGGCTGGTGGTGGACGGAAACGCCGGACGATCTTCAGTTCAAGATCCCTTCAAAGACCAACGAATATACCGCGATAGCCATTCGAAACAGGGCTGCAGGAGAGGATTTCGATCTCTTTGCCTTCAACGATTACGCGATGACCCAGCAGATAGCGTCGTCCACCAAGGGCAGTGACGTCATCGATTTCGTCGTCATCGACGGACACACCTATACGGGGAACTTCAAGTATGCCAAGGTATACAAGTTCACGGGGTCCAACTGGAACTCGGGAATAAGAATAGAGTCGGACTATCACACCGTGGCGGCCGACCTCTATGGTTCGGATCCGGATGCGAACGGAGACCTTGAGATCGGGGTGCCCAGATATTCTCTTTTCGAGTATCATGGAACGGCCACCTATTCCGGGACCCTGAGGGGCGATTATCCTCTCGTTAACATGTACGATGTCTATCTCGAGGCGGGCGGGGAATATGATTTCGACATATATTCCGTCTATTCCGGCGAGAGGCTCTCGGCCTATCTGTTCAAGGGATCGGGAAACTCTGACGACGCTCTCGTCTCGGACAAGGCCACATCAAGCGGACAGTCCCTCAGCTTCTCCTTTGACCCCGAGGTCACGGGTTACTATGGCCTTTGCGTGATCGATGAGAATCTCGGATATGACGGTTCATTCCCCTACGACAACTACACCATCCTCATCTCATCCGATTTCGAGATGTCGGCGGACCCCGTAAGTCATCTGATAGCACCGGGGATGAACGCCTCCTACGAGGTGGACGTGGAATCCCTGGGCATTACAGGTGATATTGACCTCCACTACAGGTGGAACGACGGCTCATCCAACATATCCTCGCCCTCCGGTGCCGACGTGACCCTGAGTGCCAGCAAGGTTATACCCGGAGGAGTTAGGACCAAGAAGGTCTATCTCAATGTGTCCACAACATCCTCGATGTCGGCAGGAACCTATTACATCGATGTTTACGGAAACGATACGGGCCTCAACGGGAACACCCACAGTGTCAGGGTCAAGCTCGTCGTGTCCACCAGTCCCGATTTCTTCCTCACGACAACCCCCGACCTGAGGGTGATATCACCATCGACATCAACCACGTACCAGGTGGAGCTCGATACAATAAACAGCTTCAATTCCAACGTGACCATGTATGCGAGCACATCGCCCTCCACTACAACGATGAACTTCACCTTCTCTCCGGCCCACATCAATTCATCAAGCCCTTACACGAATCTCACAGTGACGACCTCATCCTCGACTCCCGTGGGCTCCTACAACCTCACCATATGGGGAACGGGAGGTTCCCTCACCAGATACGGCAATTCCACCCTTAGGATAAAGGAACCCATCTCCATAGATGTTATCTCTCCCGGGCCGTCGGAGCTTGTCTCGGGTGTCTATACATTCCAGGCGAGTGCCGGAACCCCGTCGGATACGAAATCGGTGAGGATAACCTTCGGTGGAAAGATGGCCGCACTGGGAACGGTGAACATGTACTACAATTCCATCAACGGATTCTGGGAGCGGACGGTCAATACCTATTCCTATGTGGACGGGCCCTGTTCCATCAACATCACGGCCGAGGACTATGCCGGGGGTCTAACGACCTACGGCCCGATGAACTTCACCCTCTCCAACTCGGCTCCCAATCCGGTTATAAATAGTCCACTGGACAGATCCTACGTCACGGGTACGGCCATGCCCATATCCGTGAACACGACCTCTCATGTAATAACATGCAGATTCAGGGTCGATCAGAATGCATGGACCCCCCTTACGCGGTCAGGCAACACCTGGACGGGTTCATGGGATACCACCCAGATCACGGACGGGGAGCACACGCTGACAATCGACGCCAAGGACACGGCCGGTCTGACCGGAGAGACATCGATAACGATATTCGTGGACAACAGCAGGCCAACCTGCGGTATCAATTCGCCCATCGATGATCAGTTCATTGACGGCTCGTATACATTCAGGGTCATATCAACGGATACCGTCGGGGTCCATCACGTTGACATCACCGTGTTCGGACAGACGACAACGCTGCCCTACAACCCCCTCACATCATCCTACGAATATACCATATCCACCACGACAAAGACCGACGGAACCTATACGGTGTATGCAACGGCATATGATAACGTCAATCTCTCCAAGAGCAGCGGCGTCATCACCTTCCATATCGACAACAATGACCCGACGCTGTCCATAAACAAACCCGAGTCGGGTGAGATCGTCGGTGGGATATACAACGTATCGGTGACATCTTCGGACCTCTTCCTTCAGAAGGTGGAGTACAGGATAGATTCGGGAGGATGGAAGAACCTGTCGGGCTCCGATCCGGATTGGTGGGTGCATTTGAATACAACGGCTTTGCAGGACGGGCAGCACACCCTTTCGGTCAGATCCCAGGATATGGCATCTCATCTTGCGGAGCAGTCGATCACCTTCACGGTTGACAATACATATCCAACATGCAACCTGGTCTCTCCCTTCAGCGGCAGGTTCATAGAAGGGGTGTTCACGTTCCAGGTCTCCGCCACTGATTCCGTGGGTATAGACAAGGTTGTGTTGAACCTGTTCACGGATGTCGTCCAGACAACTCTCAATCAGCAGACCGGGTATTTCGAATATCAGGTCAACACATTGACGGTAGCTGACGGCACCTACAATGTTTCGGCGTCCTCCTATGACCTTTCCGGAAAGATGACCAATTCGTCCACGATAACCTTCAAGGTCGACAATCAGGCACCGGAGCTTGCTGTCGTGGGCCTCCAGACCGGTGATTATGTCTCCGGAAGCATATCCTTCTCGGTGAACGTTTCGGACGCATTCCTGAAGGATGTGATGTACTCCATCGACGGAGGCGCCTGGGTCAATACCACTCAGGCATGGGATACGACCCTCCTCCTCGACGGGTCCCATCAGGTCACCCTCAGGGCGAGGGACGAGGCGGGCCATACTACCACCCAATCACTGACCCTCATAGTGGACAACAACGCACCTGTCTGTGCGGTGAACAGCCCGGTTGCCAACGAATACATCGAGGGGAGCTACACGTTCAGACTGTCCGCATCCGATTCCGTGGGAATAAACCGCGTCTATCTCAACGTGTTCGGGGCCAATTTCACGGCGACATTCTCGGGTTCATCGGGTTATTTCGAACTCACAACCGACACTTCGATCCGGCCTGACGGCAACTACACCTGCAAGGCCATAGCATACGATCTTTCGGGTAAGATGACCGAATCGTCCTCGGTGAGCTTCCACATTGACAACAATGCGCCACAGATGACCATAAACGGGCTGCAGACCGGAAATTACGTAAGCGGCAATATTACCTTCAACGTGACCGCTTCCGACAGGTTCCTGATGGATGTGAGCTATTCCGTGGACGGAGGTACCTGGATAGACGTATCCAATGTTTGGGTGACCTCCCTCCTGCTGGATGGCGGGCATACCGTGGTGTTCCGGGCAAGGGACCAGGCAGGACACTATGTCACCCAGACCATGACCCTCATAGTGGACAATACCGATCCGGTGGTTTCCATCAACTCTCCCTCCGCGGACGAGTTCATAGAAGGGGTCTATACCTTCAGGATATCCGCCCTCGACACCGTGGGAGTGGACAGGGTCTATCTGAACGTTTTCAATTCGACCCTTCTTGCAACGTTCTCGACCTCTTCCGGATATTACGAGTTCACCACCGACACATCCCTCAAGCTCGACGGGACATACAACTGCACCGCAACTGCCCGTGATCTGAGCGGAAGGATATCAGTTTCCGAACTTGTCTCCTTCAAGGTGGACAACAATGCTCCGGTACTGAGAGTGGTGGACCCGCTGCCGGGCGATTTCCTTGAAGGTTTCGTGGTAATATCCGTTAATACCACGGATGTATTTCTGAACAGGACAGAATACAATGTTGATGGAACCGGATGGGTGGACATTTCGATACCGCTCAACACCTCCGTGTTCGGCGATGGTGCCCATACGATAACGATCAGGTCTGTGGACGATGCGGGTCACATGACCGTCACATCGGTGAATGTGATCATTGACAACTATGCTCCTGTCGGGACCATATCATATCCCGGTGAGAATGCATACATTACCGAGTTGACCCCGACCTTCAGGGTGGTCGCATCGGATATTGTGGGCGTGGACAAGGTTCTGATAGGTCTGGACTTCCCTGCCGTTACCGGGGATCTCTCCATGAGCTACAATTCCGCAACGGGCTATTACGAGTTCAGAACGGATGTGGCACTGGTACCGGATGGTGTTTACAACATAACCGTGACCGTATACGACCTCTCGGGGAAGGTTCTGATAATGGGTCCCACACCTTTCAACGTGGACACCCATGCCCCGGAGATAGTACTTAACGATCTGGCCAACGGCGATATCCTTTCCGGACTGACACCTATCAGCCTGTTCTCCAGGGATGTTTACCTCAATTACATGACCTACAGGATAGATGAGAATGAACCCGTTACGCTGGAACTTTTCATGGAGGATAGCTGGGCGAATGCCACCTTCATGCTCAATACCAGCCTCTACAATGACGGATCGCATGTCATCACGATCAGTTCATACGATAAGGCCGGTTGGTCCACAACGGTAACATTCGAGGTCTTCATGGACAACATCGCTCCGACATGCACAATAACCTCTCCCGTGACCAACGAATTCGTTGAAGGAGTGATAACGATACGCGTCACCGCGTTCGATGTTGTGGGCATAGATTACGTGATGATTCACGTCTACGATCTGGAGGCCCGGGTGCCGTTCAATGCCCAGACGGGGTATTACGAGTATACCTCCAACACCATAACATGGGGTGCCGGCGAGGACGGCATAAGGAACGTAACTGCGGTGGCCGAGATAATCATTGCCGGTCCCAATAACAACGAATTCCTGGAAGGAGCATATACTTTCAGAATAGCGGCATCCGACGAGGTCGGTGTGGAGAGAGTGGTGATGAGGCTTGACGGAATAGACAAGGTGATGTCATACAACACACAGTCCGGTTATTACGAGTACATGCTCGATACAAGGGCTCTCATTGATGGCACATACGAGATAAATGCCACCGTTACCGACAAGTCCGGTCGTACCGTGACCACCCCGAACGTGATGTTCAAGATAGACAACAACGCACCGGATCTCAGGGTCGAGGCACCCGTGAAGGACCAGCTGATGAGCGGTCTGTTCGTCGTGAGGGCCCAGACGGAAGACGAGTTCCCGGGAATCGTCAGGTATGCGATAGACGGGACCACCTGGTTCGAGGTGACCACCCCATGGAACACGACAAAGGTGATAGACGGAAGGCACACCATCACCATCAGCACCGTGGACCAGGCAGGACACAGGACGGATTTCGACGTGGATGTTATCGTGGACAATTCGGCCCCGGTGATCTCCCAGGCCACGATCACACCGGGGCAGGTCCTTGCGGGGATCCAGACTCTCAGGTTCTATGCATACGATTCGATAGGCATCAGGCAGGTAACGCTCTCGGTCGATGAAGCCGCTCCCTTCGAGATATACCGCGGTGAGGGAGGGCTCTACTACGAGTATCTCTTCGATACCAGCATCGTATCCGACGGCGACCATACACTGACCGTCTCCGCCATCGACAGGGCCGGGAATGTTGTGGAGTCCGTATACGGAATAAAGGTGGACAACACGGGTCCCGAAATATCCCTTGATTATTACTGGATCGTGTCGGGGCAGGCGGTGAACATCGGCGAGGTGAAGGAAGGGACATCAGTAGTGTTCGAAGCGACGGTGCTGGACCCGTCCGGTGTCGGGAATGTCATGATAAACATAGACTCCCAGGGATGGCGGGAGATGTCCCCTGATGCTAATGCATCCAACCCGAATACCTATGTTCTCTTCTGGCCCACCTCCGGTATCGACGGCGGGTCCCACATATTCCAGATAAGGACCACCGACCGGCTCGGGAACGAGAACCGCATTTCCGGGATGATAAATGTCAAGCAATACAAGGAGGAGAAGAGGTTCATAGAGAGCTTCACCGAATACCTCCCCGTCATCTGGTTGGTCCTTTTCATAATCCTCCTGATCGTTCTCTTCGTGCTTGCCTATACCGGGGTGCTCACCCAGTGGGCAAGAGGTGAGGGAATGAAGAAGAAGGAGGGGGCCCCTGAGGAGGCCAAGGAAGGGGGAAGGAAGAAGTTCAAGAATCCTTTCAGGAAGAAGGGCGAGTCCTCCTCCAATGAAACCGACTGGGAACACGACGAAGTGTGAGATCGGACGGAGGAGAGGCTGCCTCCCCTCCGTTGATAATTTGAACAAAACCTTATAAAAGGCTCAAATAGAGTGTGGACCGAATATGTCTCTTGAACGGACAGGGGTAGAACCCCAATCCAGGATCCGGGCCATCGGAGCGGTGATCGTAATTGTCATTCTCCTTTTCATGGGAACTTCACAAACATTGAACGATGCTGCCGCCGATACCGCACAGATCGGGGGGGGATACATCTCCCCTAGGGTCTCGTCCGGTGACGATTCCATATGGAGGGCATCATCGGGAAACCAGCCGGACAACACCTCCGTTACATTGACCGTTGCCGGCTCCGGCACCAAAGGGATAACCCTGGCACCGCAGGATGTCGTGTTCATAATGGACCATTCAGGCTCCCTTCAGACATATGATCCCCAGGTTCTCAGAATCCTAGCGGCCCACGAGTACATCGACAACATGATAGCTCCCTTTGACAGGGCCGCCATCGTCAAGTTCGACAATACGGCCACTCTGTTCCATCACCTGAGCTCCGCTTATGCCCAGGTACATGCGGACCTGGATGCCCTTGCCAAATCCCAGCCCCAGGGTCAGACGAATTTCCAATCTGCTATTGACCTTGTCAACACGGAGTTCGAGACCTTCGGAAGCGCGGAGAATCAGAGAATAGCCCTGTTCTTCACGGACGGTGTCCCGGACCCTCCCTCGGCGAACGTGACCATCTCCCAGATGGACGAGCTCGTAGCGAACGGCGTGAAGCTATACACGATAGGTCTCGGGCCCGAACTGGATGAGAATGCCCTCAGATGGATGGCAGACTATACCGGCGGACAGTTCTACAAAGCGGAGACAGCCCAGGAGCTCGTGAGCATATACATGAAGATTTCCGATCAGTTCTACAATTACACCGCTGGAATGAACCTCACAATTTCCGCCTATCTGAATCCTGAACTGGAGTATGTGCCGGGAAGCTCCAATGTTACCGAGGGATTCATGGTCAATATCTCGGATGGTACGCTTCTGACATGGAGCGTCTCCCATGTCAGAATAGGTCAGAACTGGTCCGTTCATTTCAGGGTAAGGTCCCCTGATGGGGACGGTAGGACCCGCGTGCTGAAGGATGAGAGCGAGATATCATATGTGGACTGGAGAGGACGCAACCAGTCGGTGGAGATACCGGCCTATTACATAACGGTGATACGGTCGCTGCCTCCCCCCCTGCCTCCTCCTCCGCCCCCGCCGCCGGCGGTGGTGCCAGCCCCCATTCCGCCACCTCCATCGGTGCCAGTGGTTGCACCATCGGTCAATGTGGCACCGGTTATCACGGCAACTCCGAGCATAACACCAGTTACAGTGGGTCAGGCGGCCACCGTGCCTGTTGAATACATGCTGGCCGGTCTTGCGGCATTGGGCATCGCAAGAAGGACGGCCATCAAGAAGAAGATCATCGAGAAACAGAAGGTAGGAGTAGGAGCATAGGGGGAAAGGAAATGAACAGAAAAGGATGGATCGCTGCCGCATCCCTTATGGTACTGGTGACTCTTCTGACCGGTGCCCTTTTCTTCACTGCAAGCATGGATGCGGGAGCGGAATGGGAGACGAACATCTTCGAGGAGGTCATCTCGGTCGAGAGGACACCGGATCACGTCAATGAAAGGGCACCGATGAACGGGGAGCCCCTTCATCTGGTGATATGGACCCTCAACGATCAGACCATCAATGCTGCCGATGTCAGCTTCACATGGTCCTTTGAAGGTGAGACCTCCGCGAAGGGAGGGTATCAGTTCACCAGAATAAACCAGACCGCCATGGAGGCGGAGATACCCGGATACCCAGGAGGATACACCATCAATTACGAGATAATCGCCTATGATGAGAAGAATCACCCCCTGACCTCCGCGACCTATTCCTACACTGTCGTGAAGAACGGTTCCTTCGAGGGCGACGATTTCCTGACCAACATCATGGTGGAATGGGGCCCCAGGGAACCCTCCATAGGGGAGCCCGTTACCGTCAACATAACATCGCAGAATCCACTAGTACCAATCGAAAGGGCGGATCTCTTCTACACCGTGAACATCCCCGACCAGGAGGCCCAGAACGGGGTGGATTTCTTTGAAAGGGTGAACTCGACCCACATGACGATCGAGATCATCCCCTACCCTGCAGGTTCAAGGATATCATTCTACATCGAAGCCTTCGATTCATATTTCGACAAGGTGAGGTCCGAGACGTTCATCTACGAATATCCGCGCCCTCCCGTTATCGGACCGGTATACACGGGTTACATCTTCGTTTCGCTGAGGGACGAGCAGAAGAACGGGCCGGTTGACAGCAAGGACACCGTGGTCCAGTTCTACAATGAAACGTATTTCTACGAGACCTCCCCGGTCAACGGCATCGCCTTCACCAACCAGACGGTGTATCAGGGGAGCTACAAATTGAAGGTCATATACAAGGGGGAGGAATATGTCTTCGACCTGAATGTCCCCAAACAGGACGGATCCTTCAGCTTCCAGTTCGATGTGAACAGGGAGACATTCTCCGTCCCCTTCAAGGAACAGGAAAGACCCGCCTATCTCGAACTCATAGGGGTCCTGATGCTGATCGCGGCAACCTTCGGGGCCGGATATGGTGCCGTGAAGGTCAAGGAGACAAGGGAGAGATTGAACGAGAAGAAGAAGAGGTCCAGGAAGAAGACGGACAAGGTGGAAGAGGACACCATTCTCGAGAAGCTCATAAAGGACGAGGAGAAGAAGGAGCTGATAATGAGGACAGCGGCATTTGTCGTCCTTTCCCTAATCGGACTGTTCTTTGCCCCGTTCTACCCATGGTGGATGGTGATCATACTTGCGGCCTTCATATCGGCGCTCTCGTGGAAGCTCCCCTATATCTCGATGATACTGCTGTCCGTTTTCGTCACGGCCGCAGTGGCCTACCAGTCAAAGGAATTCGGCTGGGTGTTCCTCATATTCTCCATGGTGGCCATGATAGGCGGATTCTTCGATTGGCGCTTCGGGTACCTTTCGCTTCTCACCGTGTTCCTGTCGGGTTTCGGTTTCGGTTTCGTGGTTCCCCTTGCCGCAGCGGTGACCATTTCGCTGTTCATGGGAACGATGGTCCTCATCACCAGCGGGATATTCATGCTGATCGTGGCACCGTCCGGGAACTTCACCTGGTTGTCGTTCCTGTCGTCATCACGGCATGACAAGAGCTTCGTCACATTTTCCAGGGGTGTCAATCCGGCATGGAGTCCTGTGGACATCGTCAACGAGGTGGCCGGATTGAGCACGGTGAGGACGGATGTCCTCTCCACGGTGCTCATGGATACAATGAGGTCGGTCATCCCCTTCTTCGGCCTTCTTGGATGGGGCGCCGCAATGGTCGCCGGTTATATCATCCTGAGGAAATGGGAGAGAGATGGAGTGGATATCCGGTTCGACACGAAGAGGTGGGCGATACGCTCCATACCCGGAGTGATAATCGCCATCTTCGGCATCATCTCGATCATCTGGGCAGGGGATGTTTTCACGGTATGGACCGTTCTGGCCCTGCTTGGCTGCATCCCGGCGTCCACACTTGCCTTCACCCTGAGAGCCCTGGGAGAGGAAGGCCTCCCCGTCCATTACGGTGTGGAGCAGATAAAGAGCTCCGATGTCGGTAAGAAGGTCTCCGAAATGGTCGGGTTCAGACAGGCATCGTTCAACGATATCGGAGGGCTGGGGGATGTGAAGAGGGAGGTGAAGAACGCTCTCATGGTCCCACTTCTGGAACCGGAAATGGCGACAAAATACGGCGTGAAGCCCTCCAAGGGCATCCTCCTGTTCGGTCCTCCCGGATGCGGAAAGACATTGATGCTGAGGGCCGTGGCATCGGATCTGAACGTGGACATGATAGGCGTGAAATGTTCCGATGTGATGTCCAAGTGGTATGGGGAGTCCGAGGGCCTCATCGCCTCCCTTTTCGAGGAGGCAAGGGCAAGGTCCCCATGCATACTCTTCCTTGACGAGATAGATGCCATAGCCAAGAGAAGGGACTTCTATTCCACCGATGATGTCACCCCGAGGGTGCTGTCCATAATGCTTTCTGAGATGGACGGTATGGACGAGGCGGAAGGGATCATCATTGTGGCAACTACAAACATGCCGGATCTGGTGGACCCCGCCCTGATGAGGCCCGGGAGGTTCGACAAGGTCATCTACGTGCCGCCTCCGGACAGGGCATCCAGGAAGGAGATCCTGAAGATACACCTGAAGGGGAAGTTCGTCTCCGACGATATAGACCTTGACATTCTGGCATCTCGCATCAAGGGATTCTCCGGAGCCGACATAGCGAATCTGGTCAGGGAAGCATCCTCCATGGGTCTCGAGCGTGCCCTCGAGACGGGGAAGCCGCAGCCCATCACGATGGCGGACCTCGAACAGGTGGTTGACGAGATAAAACCCTCGGTGACCCCGAAGATGATCAAGATGTATGACAAATTGAGAAGGGAGTTCGAGAGGAAGAAGAGGAGTAAGAGCCCCTCTTCAAGGGAGAAAAGGAAGAGTGCTTCCGACCCTGCCAGGAACGGAAAGAAGGACAGTGCGAGCTCCACTCCACCTCCACCCAAGCCCCCCGATAGTGGAAAGGATGGGGGGGATGTGTATGACCTCGAGGAGCTCGAACATGAGCTCGATGAACTGGGAGAATGGGAGGAATCCTGATTGAGCTTCATCATCACTGCTTCCCTTGTGATCGCCGCGGTGGCCGCGATAATCCTCATCTATCTGGGGATGAAGTTTCCCAGGGGGCGTGATGATTGGCCCTACGACAGGGAGAGGACCTTCAGGTACATCATATCGGGAACCCTGTTCCTCATGATAATGGGTCTGATATACTGGATCACCAGATACTGGGATTATCCATTCTCGGGGAAAGGGGTCTATTATCTTGCGCTGATCATACTTCTCATCCTGGTGGTACTGGGGCTTGTCTTTCCAGAGGGGAAGAGGGACCTGATCGAGTGAAGCCATCGAGCTCCCATTTGCGGTCGGAGCCGGAAAAGGTCATGCGCCATCTTCGATAAACGATCTCTCAGCCAACAAGTCGTTGTGTAGGGGTGAAATTGAAACAAACCCAAACAATTTTTCATCATATAGGAATTTCAATATCCCTTACGCAAAGTGATCTTATGGGATATTGTGGTAAGTCCCTTCCGCTGATTGGAAAGAGAATCGGGACTTCCCCATCTATC
>NJDO01000049.1 GCA_002254385.1 Thermoplasmatales archaeon ex4484_6
CTCTCCACCAGCGGATCAAGGTACAACGATGCTCCGTTGAGGCCCCTGGACCGGCTGAAGTGGAGCTTTCCCTACGTCAGGATGGAGCTCGATCAGATATTCGACGGTTCCTCCTACTATGTGGAAGTGAAGGCCACATACGAGGGGAATGCCAAGAATCTGGGGGGCAACCTTCTGCCCCTCCAGGGTTCCCTCTATGTGTTCATGGTCGAGGACAACGTCACTGCCTATTCCAAGGTATATGACATGAACGTGACGAACGATGCAGTGTTCAGGGGCTATGCGGTATCCGACGAGAGGTTCTCACTCTCTCCGAGGGAGGAGAAGACATTCTCCTATACCTGGGATATACCGGATGCCAAGGTACCCGTAAAACCCCAGGACGTGTATGCCGTCGGCGCCATTTTCGACACGACGGACACCGACTCGAGCCCCGGGGGGACCGACGGGAACCAGAGAGCGAACTCTCCCAGATGCGTTCAATCCGCAACATCAAGGTCCACCGCGTATGACAGGGCGAACGCCCTCCCCGAGGTGAAGTCCATCGAACTCGTCGACAGCACCGTCACGGTAACCATGGATGATGAGGGAGGTATAGCCAAGGGATATCTGTTCATCAACACCGAGGGTCCCGATGTTCCCGAATGGACACCGGTGGAGCTGACGATCTCCGGAGAGGAGGTATGTGACGATTCGGGTGTATGCTACGCGTATTCGGATGCCACGGGGGTTGCCCGGATAGAATACAGCGGCGGACCCCTGTATGCCCAGGTCCTCCTCTATGACGATCTCGGGGCACAGGCTGTCTCGGACATATACGCACTGGGAGGAGACGATTCGGGGGTGAAGGAGAAATCCATGTCCACATTCTCGCTCTCCCTGGGTCCTGTGGGGTTCATAATAGGCCTCATTCTGATAACCGGAGCTCCCGTTATCTATCTCTTGGGCAGGAAACTGAAGAAAGCTCCATCCCTGATGAACAGCAAGGCTTCCTTGGCCGTGCTCGTGGTCCTGGGAATAATACTCGTGTCGATCTCCGCCGCATCGGTCTTCACAACATCGACCTCCAAGGTCCCGGATTTCACGGTGACCGACACGAACGGTGTGGTTCATACTCCCGATACCTACAGCGGGAAGACGCTGGTGATAGACATAATGTTCACAACATGCGATTCATGCAACGAGGAGATGCCCCTGCTTGTCGAGACCTACAAGGAGGCCAGGGCCAAACACGGCGACGATGTGGAATTCCTCTCCGTATCCGTTGATAACGAGGACACCGACAAGATGATGAGGGATTTCCAGGCCAAGTACGGGGCGGATTGGCCCATAGGACTGAACAGGAAGTTCGTCGAACTGTTCGATGCGCTTGCGGTTCCCAAATTGATAATCGTGGCTCCCAACGGGGATATCGTTTACGAGCATACGGCACTGATAGACAAGGACGAGGTGCTGGACAGGATAGATGCATCTGTGTCTGGGAATTACAGGGCCGTTTCCATAACACAGAGCGGGGGAAGCCTTATCGCCTTCGGTTCGATGGCCATGCTCTTCGGAATAGTCACCTTCCTGTCGCCCTGCTCCCTCCCGATGCTACCGGGTTACATCTCGTACTACATCAATCAGGAAACCGCATCCAGGAGGAAGACCAACCCCCTCCTGGGGGGTATCGTTGCCGCAGCCGGAATAATCACCTTCTTCGTTCTGGTAGGCATTCTCGTTGCCCTGATAGGGGGGGTGATCCAGCAGTACCTCAGGTATCTACTGGTACCGATAGGTGTTCTGCTCGTTATCCTGGGGGTGCTCACTTTCCTGAACAGGGATGCTTTCCTCGAGAGGGGCATGGATCTTATGAAGAGACCGATAGAGAGGGGAATCTCACGTATAAGGGGAAGAAAGGTAACGGATGCTTCCGGCTCCGGGGGTCTGTTCGCCTACGGTTTCGGATACGGTGCGGCTGCATCGAGCTGCATGGCACCGGCGTTCATAGGGATGATTCTGATATCTTTCGGTGTGGGGGGCTTCCTAGGAGGAATGTTGATATTCGGCCTTTACACGCTGGCTCTCGGAGCGATGATGGTTCTGTTCACATATCTGGCCGCATCCGGGTCAACGGCCCTTTCCAAGATGGTCACGAAAGCGGACAGGATCAAGAAGGTATCCGCCGCCCTGCTCGTCCTGGCCGGCCTGTTCATTATCCTGTATGCGCTTTTCCTTGAAACCTATCTGGGTTCACTTTTCAGCTTCGGCTTCTGATCGGCCCCCGTTCTATGACGGGGGAAGGGGCGGGGGGTTCAAGGCTTCATCAGTACCCGCAGCATCATCATCCGGAGCTGCCTCCTTCGCCTCTCCGGCATCTACTTGATCCGGAAGATCTTCCGGGGATGCGGCGGATCCTTCTTCCGTTCCTTCATCTGTCTGCGGCATGGTCTCCCCCTCCCCGACCTCATCCTCATCGTCACTGGCCCAGCTGACATTCCCGGTTATGATGCCCGCCGGTTCCGGTTCGGATTCGACCGGAGCCTGCGCAGCAGGCTGTGCCCGGGGCTGCTGTGGTGCCTGAATCGGACGACTCGGGACGTTGGTCCTCTGGAATTCGGGGATCGCGTTGTAGTCCATATCCTTCTGGTCCGGGATAACCTTCGTCAGCTTCTTCTTGGAGCGCAGCCTCGATGTCAGGAACAGCGCAAGGAGGACGAGCAGTACCACCACGACGATCGCCGCCCCGGCGATACCGGCGAACAGTGTCCAATCGGGGCTCCCGGCATTCTCGGAAACGCTTGTATCCTCCGGTGATTCTCCGCCGCCATTGCCGTGGACCGGAGCCTCCTTGAAGACGTTCCTCCAGTTGAAGGGCCCCAGTATCAGCTCGCTCTCCATCGCATCCGCCGAATCGTCCGCCGCGACGATCCGGATCGTGAACTCCCCCGTGTCCATGTCCGTCAGGTTGAGGCCGTATTCTGAGAGTTCCGTTCCCTTCCCGAGCAGTATCCATTCCCCTGCCGTCCCCGGTCTGTAGTAGATGGAGCTTGTAACATTGTCACCGTCCCTGTCGGATACGGACCAGACGATATCGAGAATGAAGAATCCCCTGCTAAGTGTGGTGTTAACATCCCACGGCAGGGATGTTCCCTTTCCGGGTGCCGGTTCGACAAGGAGGATCTCCGGAGCATCCGGTGCATTGTAGTATATGGGGCCGTAGAATGCTTCGGCGCTCAGATGATAGGGTGAGGAATCGACAGCTTTCACCTTGAAACGGTAGAGGCCCTCCTCGAGCCCGAGGAGTGAAATGGATGCGGTGGAGCCGTCGGCACCCTCTATGACCCTTGTCCAGTTCTCTTCCATTGCCTTCGAGATGTACACGTTGAAGGTAAGCGTCTCCCCCTGGTCAGCGTCGATACAATCCCAGGACAGACGGATCTCGCTGGACCTCACATCCTCCGTGTTCGCAGGTCCAGTGACCGAGTTGAAGACCGGGCTGTCCGGGTCATATATGTTGAATTCCCGTGTGACCGAAGCGCTGAGCCCCCTTGAATCCGTCACCGTGAACATCAGCGAGTAATGTCCGTCTCCGAACAGGGTTGCGGTGTCGAAGGTCCTGTTCGTCATTTCATCGTCGAGAAGCCCCTCGAACAGGACCGTCCATCTGTCCTGTCCATCCTTCTTCAGAGAGATGTTTCCCCATATGGCAGAGGGCGCATCCTCCTCATCCTCCACCCTGTAACCCACATCGAGCAACGCTGTCACGGTGGAATCCCCGGCAGGTGAGATGACCGTGACGGAAGGGGGGTCGTTGTTGTATATCTCGAAAACGTCCGATTCGACAACCGTCATCATGTCGTCGGAATCCCTCAGGTCCAGCTTCAGTCTGTATGTGTTCAGGTCCCTGTAGTTCAGCGTGTTCAGATCGTAGCTTCCCATATTGACGATCCAATCGCTCCCGTCGGCAAGATTGTACGAGATGACCTTGTAGTTCTCGCCGGAATCATTGGATATGGATACGCGGACCCTGAGGTTCTGAGCACCATCCTCGTCGTCGAAGGAATCCCATGTGACATGGGCCCTTCCCGACAGGGATTGACCCATGACCGGGTACGTGAAGTTGCCAGTGGGGAAGTCCGGGTTGTCGATCGTGAACCGTATGAAGTTGCCCGACAGTATGGAATTGGCGCTCATATCCGATACTATCAATCTGAGCTGGTAGTTCCCGTCCGGGGTCCTTGGATTTGCCGTGTCCCACCTGTAATGGCCCGTATTCTCGAGTCCCTGGGCGATGGGCGTCCAGCTCCCGCCGGTCGGTCGGATGATGATATCTATATCCAGACTGTTCCCGTCCTCGGGGTCGGAAGCTTCCCAGAAAATTGTGAAGTTACCCCTTACGGAATCCCTGTCCACACCGGAAAAGGTGGCCTCCTCGTCGATCGCGGCGTCGGGAAATCCGTCCTGCAGGTGAGTGAGATGCTTCGTTTCCACTGTGCCCCTGGGTGTATGCCTCATGACGGCTCCGCTGTGCTCCTTCTGCAGGTCCTCGCATACGGCCGCCCTGATCACCCAGTTGCCTCTGGGCATGGGATTGATGACATCGAATGTTACGTTGAAGGAGAGGTAGTCGCCGCTGATATCCGCCCTTCCGGTGAACGTTACCAGGGGCTCCTCCTTGTTGGCCCTGTCTATCTTCTTCCCGTAATCCCCGGGAAGCTTCGAATTGCTGGGATTGGTATCCCCTCCCACCTGGGCCACCGTCCCGTCGAAGATTGCCGTGGGACTGCCGGTGACATTGTACGAGCTGAACCTTCCCTGGGAAGAGCCGGTCTCGTACGGATCGCTGCCGGGATTCAGTGCTCTGTGCCATTCGATGAGGGAGAAATCATCGGGGAATCTCTCGTTTACAAGGGTATCGAATGCCCCTTCGGCCCCCGGACAGAATGAGCAGTCCGTTGCCGTGAACAGCTCGGCCAGGGCTCTCCTCTTTTCCCCCGACATGTGGGAACCGCCGTCGACCGGAAAGGCATAGGAGTTGGCTACCTCCCTGAAGAAGAAGAACTTGTCGCTCCCGGACATTTCCGGGGCCTCGAATGTGATCGAGTTCTCCATCCAGACGACTATCCAAAGGGCATCACGGTCGTACTCCGTATGCAGATAGAAATCGTCCTTCGCGATGAACCCGGTCTGGGACCGTCCCGGCATCCCGGCTGCTTCCGGAAGGCCTCTGTCTGCAGTGAACAGTGCCATTGCGGAAAGGGTAATCAGCGAAGCGAGCATCAGTGCGGCCATCCTGGCGGAAATATCTTTCATGGGACCTGACCTCCGGAAGACGGGGGATATCGATAAAGGTCATCGGGAATATTTAATATTACCAGTTGAAGGGATGCTGGTCCATTCCCTTTCGATATTGTCAATCAGGTCCATTGTCTCATCCGTGGAGGACACATGGAATATCCTGTCGCGTATCCTCTTCCTCCCGGGAAACCTTGCGGTGTACCATCCAAGGTGACTCCTGAATCTGACACAACCCCTTCTTTCCCCGTAATGGTTCACCGAATGAACGAGATGTTCACGTGCTCTCTTCAGATGCTCCCTTATACCCTCGACAGTGGACAGGGGGTCATGTGTCCCGCCGTTGATGAGTCTCTTCACCCTGAGCGGATCCCCCATGAGCGCCCTTCCGACCATGACGGCGCGAGCTCCCCTTCGAAGATAGTCCACCACGTCCGAACGCTCCCTGACATCCCCCGATGCGATCACCGGAACATCCACCAGTGAGCTCACCTCATCGATGAGTCCCCTTTCGGCGCTTCCCCTGAATCCCTGGGCCACCGTTCTCGGATGCAGGGCGATGCAGGAGACCCCGATGGAGGATATGTCCTTTACAAGATCCAGGAACGGTCCCTTCTCGAACGTATGGTATCCCGACCTGATCTTGATGCTTACGGGTATTCTTACGGAATCAAGGACGGCCCCCAGGCAGGCCAGGAGCCTTTCCGGGGTCCTGATCAGGGCCCCGCCGGAACCCTGGACAAGAACCTTCCTCTTGGGGCATCCGGCGTTGATGTCGATCATGTGATGCCCCATCCTCTCCATTTCCTTCGCCGCATGGGAGAGATACACCGGTTCGGAACCGAATATCTGGGCGGCGGAGCAGCCGATCTCGGGTATCCATCCGGCGATCTCTTCGGTCTTGCCGGAACCCTCGTAGATCCCCCTGGAACTGATCATCTCCGTGTAGGAGAGTTCGATGCCCAGATCGTGAAGGATCCTGCGGTATGGGGGATCGAAAACACCTGCCATGGGGGAAGCGATCACGGGATGATGCAGGCTGATCCCCGCATCTCCACTGCCAACTGTCAGGTCGAATCCGGTGAGGACATCTTCCATGTTCACTCGTAACCTGATATCTATTATATAATCTGAACAGCCTTCATCCGGAGGATGAGCACGGTTGGAATGGGAAGGCCAGGGATAATGCGGGAGGAGCATGCATCGTTCTGGATTTTCGTTGCAATGCTTGCCGTTTCCACCGCGGCCATTCTCATCAGGCTCTCGGACAGCCACCCCCTGACCATAGCCACATGGAGGCTTGTCATTGCCGAGATCATTCTGCTGCCGTTCGCCATGAGAACCCTACCGAGGGACATGGAGGCGCTCGATAACAGAACGCTTCTGGGACTCGTCCTTTCGGGTCTTGCACTCGCACTTCATTTCGGGATGTGGATATGGTCCTTCCAGTTCACCTCGGTGGCAAGCTCCGTGCTGCTCGTGACCACCCACCCTGTCTTCGTCGCATTGATCGCCTACTTCCTGTTCAGCGAGAGGCTCGGGAAACCCGCATTGATCGGCATCGGACTTGCCTTTGCGGGATCGTTCCTGATATTTGGTGGTGATCTTTCATTCTCATCCGGCAGTCCGGTCGGGAACCTTCTCGCTCTCGGCGGTTCCCTGATGGCCGGCATATACATCCTTGCGGGTTCATGGTACCGCAGGAAGCTCTCTCTCCCCACATACGCATTCCTGGTCTACGGCCCGGCCGCTCTGTTCCTCTTAGCCGCATCACTCATTCTCCGGGTCGACCTTGCCCCTGTTGAGATGAGGGAATACGTTCTCTTTGCCCTTCTCGCGGTCGGGCCCATGCTGGCAGGCCACACGATATACAACTGGGCCCTGAAGTATGTATCCCCCACCCTTGTTTCGGTATCGCTCCTTGGGGAACCCGTCGGAGCTTCCCTGCTGGCCATGTTGATCCTCTCCGAGCTCCCCGGCCCCGGTGCCGTTATAGGAGGCCCCATTGTTCTGCTGGGAATATACTTGGTTGCCACATATTCGAAGAGTGAGAATATGCAGGACCCATAAACTATATTACCGACCAAACAGTGATGCTGCTCCAGATAAGGGGGAAGAATGATGGAGACCAAGAGGAGTATTATTATTTTGATGATCGCTGCTTTGATGTTCTTCGTTCCATTCGTTCCATCGACAGTGGTCGGCAACACTGAAAATGGAGTTACAAGGGAGAACGAAGGAGCCAATCCCTACTGCAGGTTCAGTATATTCGGATTGAAAAGCTGGTACTATTACGGTGAATCGGGATCATTCTGGATAGGTGTCCAGAATACGTATGACGGCAGGCTCTGGAACGGTGAAGGGACCGATCCGACTTCAAGGGCCATATACAATGCAAGACTTGAGATGAAGACATCAACATTGATGCTTGAGGGTCGGGAACAGGAATTCGATTGTCTGGATGAAACCGAACCGGGCTCCCTCCGGGTGGACAACGGACAATATGGACAGGGATACGCCATATCGCCCTCATCAACAAGGTACTATTTTTCCAATAACTCGGAGAGTATCCACTTCAAATTCGATGTTGGCAGACAGGGCTTCCCTGAAGGCCATTACAGGATCAATCTGAGTCTGTATTTCAACGTAAGGGTCGACCTAAGCGTACCGAGTCCGGATGGTTATGCATATTCACAGGAACTTGAACAGGAAGGAAGCGTGGATATCTACATCAATTCCTATGTGGAGAACCAGAATGCCGGTGGAAAAGAACTTACCATCATTTCAAATGGTCAGGCGATCATACCATATTCGGGCAGTCAGGATAGCAGATTGAAATATCCGCCCCTCTATTGTTTCCCCTATAAAATTCTGGATCAATTCAGGGGGGAATTGGAGTTCGAGGATGAGGGGATAGAGATCGAACCGGTTTCCACGCAATTTTCCTCACTTACATCGAACGGACATGAGCTTACCTGGAAGCTGAATCTTTCCGATGATATCAAACCGGGATATCATTTCGGAAAACTGTTTTTCAGATATCTATTTGAAGAAGAACTCTACATCGAAGGACCGTACCTCGTAAATATTCGTGTAAGAAACACCCCCCTCATCACTCCTGTTTCCTCGGAAATGGAGATGAACCCGACCCTTCTCATGGAACAGAAAGAACCCTACAGAACGATAAGGATCAATTTCACGAACAACGGGAATGTTCCCATATGGAAGCTGAGGGTTTGGCTGGACATCGATTCATCAAAATTCATCAAAAGATATGTCGAGTACTTCGACGAGGGAGAAGGTTCGAAGGAGGTCTATGAGAATGTGGAATTCGTCGAGTTCAATATCGCCATAGGTCAAACCGTGGTTGCGGAGTTCAGGGACCTCATAATCTCGGATATTATGCCTCCGGGAAGATATTTCATCCCCTTCGATTACGAGTTGACATACAGGGATCCGGAGTCCGCCCCCTCCTCTGAGAGTTTCCTGCACAGCTATCAGATGGATGAGGTGGGAGAGAACGATTGGGTGGATGTGATGAAGACCAGGATCTACCCTAGGGAGATAGATGTCAAACCTCCGCACATGGTTCTCAGAGTGATGGACGATCATCCCGATCTGGAGGCCGATTCATCGATCTTCCTTGAACCGGGCTCTGTCTATAATGAAATTGAGATCATATTATTGAACAAGGAGCAATACGTGATGAGGGATTTCAGTTATATTCTCAAGAGCGATGATTCCTCCTTGGTCCATATCTCCAACTCATCGGGTATACCTTTTATTCTGTCCTATGATGCAAGAAGAAGCATCAACAGGGCAGAGGATTCAGGACCGGGCACATTCACGATCAACTCATTTGTCGATGTCCGTTCGAACATAGAATCAACAATAACCTCGGCAACACTCGAGATGTCCTTCAGGGACAGCGAGAACAAGAAGAGATGGGTCAACCTGAGCATTCCCATCATAATCCGGTCCTCTCCTGCAAGAATAGATATTATCTCGATCGACACCGGAAAGGTTTCCCCCGGAGAGGATTTCACGGTCAATGTGGAAATAATGAATACAGGGGGAACCACCATAAGGGAAAGTGAATTGAGATTGATCTCCCGGGATAATTCCATTCAGATTCCAAATTCCGTTTATTATAATGAACCACTCGGACCGGGAGAGATCGCCGAGGTCACTTTCCATTGTACCGCCCTCGAGCATTTGGATCCCGGGAACAGTTACACTCTATATCTCATGACCAGCCTGATGGACAAGGATGACAATTACGAGAATTTCACCCTGAGATCCGATTCTCCGGTTTACTTATCCGCTACCGGAGGGGCCGAGAAGGAGGATATCACCGGTTCCATCGATTCCATGGGACTGCTGATATTGATAGGAATGATAATTTCGGCTATTATCATTGGCTGTTTCATCTTTCTCTCGAATCATTTCGCAGGGAAGAGATGGAAGGAAAGTGAGACTATCCAGGAAAAAAATGATAAGAACAGGACGGACACATTCGATGAGATCTTCAAAAAGGAGAAGTCGCCATTCGACAGAATTCTCGAAGAGAAACCAGAAAAGGATACCGGACAGACGAAAATCGAGAAAACACCGGAGGTTCAATCACCTCCCGCAGCACAATCTCCGGTTCGGCAGGTAGTCCAGCAGCCTGCACGAATATCATCCACCCAGGACTCGGGAAAGGTTCCTGCTGATGCATCGAACATGTCGAAGAATGACATGAAGGACACGGTTTCCAAACAAGATTCCTTGGTTGGTGACCTATTCGATTAAGGAAAATATCTTCAAGGTTGATGCTCACATGGGAGATCCGAGGGTCCCGTGTATTAAAGCGAATTACTGCACCCAGGATGAAGGCCCGGCTGCGGTGCTTCCCCATTCCTCCGCCGGGAAAGGTAATTAACATGAACTGACGATGCACCCTGCATGAAGAGGAAGCAGATGCTGCTCGTCTCCGTCACCGCGGCCGTGATTCTGGCCGCCGGAGCTCTTTTTCTCGCAACCTCCGGTGAGAGGGAGGAGGGGCCGGTTTCGGGAGAGAAGGGTGTCGCCGAATGGACGACCCTGATGTGGATGTGCATGGAGGGAGATCTCGGGGAGTGGAACATGGGGCTCTGCAATCTTCACTTCCTGGAGATGGTCCCCGACAGCGATCTCGTGAACGTCATCATCATCCTCGACAAGGAGAATCAGGGGGACACGAGACTTCTGGAACTTCATCACAACGGTTCGATGGAGCTGAACCTGACGGATATCGATCCCGAATGGACGGATGGGGAGCTGAACACGGGTTCGGGGGAGCAGCTTCTGAAGTTCCTGAACTGGGGAGCCGATACCTATCCTGCGAGGAAATACGACGTGCATCTGGTGGACCATGGCGGTGGATGGAGGGGCATGTGCTGGGATACTCTTTCCGACGATCACCTGGACCTCCCGGAGATAGGGGGGACGATGAAAGGTTTCAGCGAGCATATCGGGAGGAAGGTGGACATTCTCTCCACCGAGGCATGTCTTGTCGGAATGGTGGAGTTCGCATACGAGATACGCGATTCATGCAGCTACTTCGCAGGGGGCTCCACGTACGGATGGGGAGCCGAGGCCGATCCCGAAAAAGATGAATGGCATCCGGGGAACTGGCAGTATGATGCCTGCTGGGGCGAGCTCTCCGGGAATCCCCGCATGTCCCCGGAAGAGTTTGTCACCGTGATGGGTGAGACGTTCATGCCTTACGGTCCGTGGAGGGCCCCTCCCTACATTCCGAAGGAGGGATATTCCGATGTGTTCGGGGTGTTCAACCTGAGCCATGTGGAACCTCTCGTGGAGGCGCTGGATTCCCTGGCATCCGGGCTGATACCCGGGATGAAGGGGATCGGTCAGACAGTGAACCAGGGAATACTCATCAATACCGTGATAGGTCATCCGGAATACCAGGATCCGGACCTCTACACGGAGTACTTCAGCTCCCAGATGGACTGGGCGGGCATTGCGACATACACGAACTATGACGTATACGACCTTGCCTACCAGCTGTCCAAACCTTCCGCCGGGACCCTGAGGTCCTCCACTGCCGGTGATGTCATGTCCGCTGTGGAGGATCTGATAATACTTCACAGGAACACAATCGCGGATGGCGGGCATCCGGATGCTCACGGTGTATCCATATACCTTCCGTACCGTTCATCGGAGTACAATTCCGATTACGAGACGATAATGTTCGCGGAGGACACTCACTGGGACGAATTCATAAGGAGCGTTCACTGGACCTGATAAGCGGCCGTTCCGGTCCGGAATCTCCGGCAGATTCCGCATCGTAATGGAAACAGGTTTATTCGGGTGTCCTTTCCCGATAGTATATGTCAAGAAAGAAAAGGGGGAAGGGAAGGTCCCGGGGAATGTCGCCCATGATGGAATGGACACTCTATCCGCTGCTGGTTGCGGTGATCCTTACCGTCTTGATCTGGGCCTTCTCGCCGTTTGATCAGGGACCGCACCTGTCCCTGTTGATGGGAGCTTCCATCACGTTGTTCGGAATGTACGGATATGACAAGTCCAAAGCGGAAAAGGGCCGCAGCAGGATCCCGGAAAAGGCCCTTCACCTCTGGTCCCTTCTTGGAGGATTCATCGGCGGACTTGCTGGAATGTATTTCTTCAGGCACAAGACAAGGAAACCCCATTTCCTTCTCGTTATCGCAGTCTCGGCCGTACTTCATCTGATCCTGCATTTCGTTATCCGGGGTCTCTCGTGAACACGATCAAGAGGTTGATCCGGGACATTGATGTATCCCGGGGATTCTCCAGAATCCGTCCTGTAGATGACCCGCCAAGCGGGTGAGGATCCTCGATCCGGCATCAACGGTATCGAATAATGCCCTGAAGCACCGGAATCCGCTCCGAATTCCATTTCCGGTTACCGGTCAGATCTCGAGATCGATCCCAAGCTTGTCGGCGAGCTCCTTGTACCTGTTCCTGATTGTGACCTCTGTGACCCCAGCAACGTCGGCGACCTCTCTCTGGGTCCTCCTCTCGTTGGTCATGATGGAAGCTATGTAGATGGCGGCTGCCGCCATGCCGGTGGGCCCCCTCCCCGATGT
>NJDO01000135.1 GCA_002254385.1 Thermoplasmatales archaeon ex4484_6
TTTTGTTATGTTGGAATCTTCCTTCTGACGACGGGGGCTCCCGTATCACAGAAGTAACGATATATCGAAGGATGAACGATGAAGTATTCATGGAATACCAATTACTTCAACCGGATTCCGTATTCTTCAACGACACTGATGTCACGAACGGGTGTGTTTATGAGTATTACATCGTTGTAATCAATCTGGTAGGTTCGTCGCTTCCTTCCGAGCATGTTCAGTGTACTCCGAGGGGCCCTCCCTTTTCACCGGCATCGATCAACGTAACCGTTTCCGGAGATTGTGTAATCGTTCGCTGGTCCGCACCCACGAACGATGGAGGTTCGCGGATATCGAGTTACCGGATCTACCGGAAGGAAGGGAATCGATCATACGATCTTGTGGCTGTGATCCGTGATGGTATGTTCACCTGGACCGATGAGGATCTTGAAGGCGGATATTATTCGTATATGATATCCGGTGTCAATGAATTTGGTGAAGGCGAACCGATATATTCCGGACCTGTAAGGATAGATAGAAATGATAGGAACCCTGCCCGGCCCTATCTTCCGATTTTTCTGATCATTTTTTCTGTAATCCTGTTCTTTTCCGTTTTCGCAGTCGTTTTCATCATATCCAAACGTAGAAGGGAACATATTCCACCTTATGATGAGGGTTGTGTGACCCCTGTCGGTGATGATGTGGATCCGGGTTCTTATCCTGAGTTCTTTTCCGGTGATGTTTCTTGAGAGTTGTGGTTTGAAATGTGATTGGAACGATTTCTTTCCTTCCCTTCCCCCGGCATGTGCATGAATCACACGGTGTAAGGGTCCCTTACGAAGGATTCGGCTGGGCAGGGTCCCAGACACATCCCGCAGTGAATGCATTTCTCTTCTGAAATCATGACCTTTCCGCTCTCGTCCTCGTCGATATGAAGTGCATCGCTGCTGCACCTTCCCACGCATATCCCGCAGCCGATGCAGCCCTCCGTCCTCTTTATAACGGATTCCAGCTTCCTTCTCACGTTCTTGATCTCATCTTCCGAGCTTCCCCTGATGACGATCGTCCCGTCGGAGTATGATTCCACCGCGGCCCTCTTCATGCTCCACCCTTCGGGTCTGACCTCCACCCCCTCGGTTCCCTCGATGTTCGTGACGGGGCCGATGATGTTCAGCAGTGATATGAACCTCTTCCTTTCCATTCCCGGATTCAGTACCCCTTCCTGGGACAGCCCGTCGGCGCATGAGCCGTATCCGTCGACGAACATGAAGCTCCCCTTCCGGCCTTTGGATATTCTGCCGGTATCCAGGAGCTCCCTTTCCATCCCCATCTCCCCTGCCAGACGGACCATGTGGGGGGGGAGCTTCTTGAACCTGTGAAAACCCTTCTCGATCCATTCTTCGGGCAGGTCCCTCATCTTCCTCTCCTCCTCGAGGATCCTCGACCAGGGCTCCTGATCCACCTTGGTGAGGTTCAGGAGCTCCCTCTCGGCAAGGTCGCAGGAGGGGCAGAGCCAGCATCCTATGCGCTGGAACCCCCTCTCGTAGAGAGGATTGTACCTGCGACGAACATCACCGGGAGCTCGAATCCGGCATCACGGGTCAGGAGAAGCGTTGCAAGTGAATCCTTTCCCCCGGAATAGGAGACGGCCGCTTTCGGACCGTACCTTTTCACGGCATCCCTGATGAAGGAGACGGCTCTCTTCACGAGGGAATGCAGATGCGGTCGGTTGACGTCAACCACATGGTCCCATGTCTCCTTCCATTCCCTTTCGGGTTGTTCCTGCGGGTTCCCCGTTGAATTCTCTTCCGGCAGGGCGCTCCACCTTATCTTCACGCCCATACCCCTGGTGCCCACCATGTCCCGGGAATGCTTCCTGGAGAGCCCGGAAGCGATCACCCTGCCGTCATCATCGATGACTAGCACCTCGTCACCGGGGAGGATCCCATCGGAACAGTCCGTGATGCCCGGTGAGAGCAGGTTCATCCCGTCCATGATGAATGGAACGGCGGTGGGGTCACATACAACGTAACCTTTCTCCGGAGTGAACCCGGAGCCGTTCAACCTGGCACCTCCGTCCCTCCTTAGAAGCAGCATTGTCGAGAGCTCCTTCTGCGAGAATGATACGGAGCAGATGACATGACCTCCGGCTATGACCTCGTCCAGCCTGTCGGGAGCGGGGCATGGGTTCAGGAGTACGGGTGAACCATGAATGCCCAGGGCCCTTCCGGCTCCGGGACCCCACTGCCTGTCGGCAAGGTGCTCCACCTCGTCGATATCGTGGGGAAAACCCGGCCGTATGTCTCCGGGTGGAGTGTGTTTAATCCTGAGCGGTTCGGATCCGCACGAGGGACAGGCTCCACCCCTGATCAACGGTACATCACATCCGGTGCACCAGTGAAGATCCGTGTTTCCGTGGCTTACCTGGGGCATTCAGGGTTTCAAAGGTCCAAGCGATTTAGTGTTTGCGGTATCGGGCGAACACGGCAGGCTGCGGAGGAACGTCTCATCCCGAGCTGTCAATATCGTCGAACATCGTCAATCCGCTGGCATCCTCATTGTTGCTGTCGGACGGGGGTTCGGATCTCATACCAAGTTCATCCCTTGTCGGGAACTTCCCCTCACGTTTGACATGGAACAGCGGACTCAGGATCTCCAGCCCCTCCTGATGGAATATCACGAGCATGGACTCCATTATCGAGGACCTGATGAACAGCATGTTCTTTGCGTCCTTCGTGTAGGACCGCAGCCTGTATTCCACGGCATGATCTAGGAATGTCCTTACCATCACCTGCGGAGAGGGCTCCTTCAGCACACCGGGTGATGTGAGGGCGGCCCTCTTCATCAATGCCCTGGCTTTCTTGGGGTGAATGTCGTATCCCAGCGACACGTCCACGACGACCGAGAAACAGTCCTTCTCCGCGGACCGGGAATAGTTAACTATCCTGCCTGAAAGGATGTTGTTGTTGGGGATCTCGTTTATCCTGTTCTCGATGTCCCTTATCCTCGTGAACATCAACCCGATGTTCTCCACGTTCCCGATGACCCCGTTCGTGACCTCCACGCGGTCCCCGACATCGAAGGGTTTCATCGTGACCAGGACGAGTCCGGAGAGCATGTTCCCTATTGAACCGGTCGCGGCGAAGGAGACCACCATGCCGATTATCATCGATATGACGAGTATGAACGTCTGCCCGATCTCACCCAGCCCTCCGATGGACAGAAGGGTGAACATGAAGATCAGGGCTATTATGAAATAGATGACACCCGTGGTGCCCTTGCGGGACATCTCTATGACCTGGGGGCTCAGTTTGGATGCTCTGTTCCTGATCTCGAAGAAGAAGATGTCGGTGAACTTCTTCAGGATGAAACCCGCGATGATGAGCACCAGGAGGAACATTATCTTTCCCGCATTGTCCGAAAGGAAGTTCCCGCCCCTGTCAAGGATGTTCCGGCTCAATCCGAATGCGGAAAGGACCAGTATGATTATCAGGAGACCGGCAAGCGTGAAGATGAAGTATCTCGTCATTATCTCCAGGAGGCTTATCAGCTGGGCGGGCAGGATCATTCCCTTTCCCCGGCCTCCCCTGTTCTTGACGAACTCCCACAGTTTATCATTCAGGTAGAGCAGGATGCGAAGCAGGAGGAGGATGACCAGTATCCCTGCCAGGGCGCCTCCGACCTTGGGCATCCATGACCAGATGTAATCCTCCACGAAGGGTGAGAAATGGGAGATCTGCCCCGCGATTATGAGCACTATCGCAAGGATCGATATCCTTCCGATGAACCTCCTGAGCGGTATGAACCATTCGGACTGCAGGAAGGCATATTTCTTTCTGTTCAGAGCTCCGAGAACCCTCAGGAATATACTGTAGAGAACGAGTATCATAAGTGTCAGGCCGAACAGGATGAGAAGGTCCTTCCAGTGCGATGTCAGGAAATCCCTGATATCCTCGAGTGTGAGTATCGGCCTTTCATTGCTCAGATCTATCTCGATGTTCTCCTCCACGCTTTCCGACCATTCGAGGGTGATGGTCCGGTTCACCCTCTGCTTGTTGTTGTACTGGACCTCGAACCGGTAGGTTCCGGAGGGAACTGTCAGGGAGAACCACCCGCCCTTATCCGTTACCGTTCTGTTGGTCCAGAAGGGCTCCGTTTGGGTCAGGGAGATTATGGCATCGGCCAGGGGATCCCCCCTGTCATCCACGATCCTTCCGAAGATCATGGACCTCACGGGATTCTTGGGATCGAGTTCGAAGTCCCAGTGGTTGGTCTGGTGGGGGCCAACGGTGATCTCCTTCCATGCGAGATTGATGCCCTTGGGAGTGCAAACGGTGATCGTGTAGTTACCGGGAGGGAGAATGAAGGAATACGTGCCGTTGATGTCGGTCCGCACGGACTGCTCGATGAAGTCCTCCTTGTCCACCTTGACCGTGAAATTGAAAAGGGGTTCGTGGGTCCCGTTGTGGATCAGGGACCCGTCCACCATGTATCTCTCGATTATCGGTTCCGCTGCTGCTCCAGCCCCCTGCGGCTGGATCGACAGTAGAAACAGAAAGATGGATGCTGTGATCAGGAGATACCATCTTCTGGAACCATGTTGTATCAGTCGGACCCCCATCCCGTATCGGAAATGGAATTATTTAAAGGGATTGGGGTGTTCGATTATCGGGTTTCTCCGGAGGGGAGCTAACCCTCGCTCTTCACGGTCCTTTCGGAAGGTTTCAGATTTGAAATGATGACCATCACGGACCAGATGGCAACAATGCCGATCAGCATTGCCGTTCCGATAGTTGCCATCTCATGGAACATTGCGCTGGTGTCCGATGCACTCTTCATGGCCGTGAGGAAAGGGGGATAGAACACGATCTCCTGATGAGCTATATGCTCAACGGCCAGACCGGCGACCCCGCCCCACAGCATGAAGTTCAGCCAGTTGATATGCAGTCTCTCGGGTATCTTCTTTCTCAGGGCCGTGGTAACGATCGCTAGCAACATAGGTACCGTAAAACATGCCATTCAATCACCTCCCGGGGTAATACTCCTGTTCTTGCTATTCTCTCTGTATCTTGATATGATCAGTGAAGCTCCCCATACTGCAAGGATGGGTATCAGCATCAGAAGACCCAGAACGATGCCGTTGGGGACGAGACCGTCCGTCGTCATCTCGAGGAAGGGCCCTCCCTCCCAGCCTAAGATGTGATCGACAAATATCATTGCAGAGAGCCCCCAGAGCATTATGCCAAGTAGGCCGAGATTGTATTTGCCCTCCAGGAGCTTCCACAGGACAGTCGCGATGACCGCCGCCAGTATGCTTGTTATCAGCCACATGTCACTCACCGGGTAGCATACTTTTCATAATCGTGCTACCGGTCTAATGTCCTTTTCATATTAAACTTTGTTGATTTGACCCCTTACCGGAAATGGAAGACCATGATCCGATCCGGTACCGTCCGGAAGAAAGCATGATACACGTCCGGTCTGGCGGAGCTGCCTTCTTACTCCTTACGGAAGACCCCAAGAACCCCCCCGGTGTTCGCCCGGAACACCATCCCGGGGGGAACCTGATATGGGGAATGAGCTCATCCTGGTGACCGATCAGACCCATGTCGACGCATCCCCGCTCGAGATCGTCGTCAGGGCCACTGACGGGGAAGCTCTCTCG
>NJDO01000005.1 GCA_002254385.1 Thermoplasmatales archaeon ex4484_6
ACACTGCCTCCCTCTCCAGGGATGTGGAGGTGAAGGACGCCGCGGTATTCTGGCTCATTCTCTCCTCACTCCTTGTGGTCGTTCTGCTGGCTGGAGGTCTCTCCGCTCTACTGCTTTCAAGAAGGAGGCGGGAGCGGCTCGCGGACCTGCAGTACGGGGCAGTTCGGGCAGGGGCGGAGAACACTGGATACGGATACGTCAAGGTTGTGGAGGCGGAAGAACTGTGAACGGACACGATCCGCACGATCGAATCGACCTCATTTCCTGAGAACGGCGATGAATTCGGCTATTCTCTTAGCTCCCTCCCGAAGGTTCTCCCTCGAGGCAGCATATGACATTCTCATGAACCCGTCACCCGCCGAGCCAAAGGCCGAACCCGGGGTCAGGGCCACATGCGCCTTGTAGAGAAGCATCTCGGCCATGTCCATGGATTTGAAACCGGTATCCATCTTGAAGAATGCATAGAAAGCTCCCTTCGGCATCTCGCAGGATACGCCATCTATCTCATTGAGCAGAGGGATCAGCATATCCCTGCGCTTCCTGAACTCCTCCTTCATATCATCAATGCAGCTCGAACCGTTCTCCAGAGCGGCCAGAGCTCCCATCTGGACGAAAGGCGGGAGACAGGTCAGGGAGTGCTGTTGAAGTTTGTTCACCATCTTGATGGTCTCCTTGCTGGCAACCATCCAGCCTATCCTCCATCCCGTCATGGCATAGCTCTTCGAAAAACCCGACACCGTCACCGTTCTTTCAAATGCATCCGGCAGGGATCCTATCGAACTGTGTTCCTCCTCGTATACAAGATTCTCGTAGACCTCGTCGGCAATTATCGTCAGGTCATGTTCCGTGGCGATCTCGACTATCTCCTTCTGCGTATCTCTCGAAATGAGGGAACCGGTCGGATTGGAAGGGGTGTTGAGAATGATGGCCCTGGTCTTTTCGGTGATGTGGTCCCTGATATCCTGGGGATCCCATATCCAGCCGCTGTCGTACCTCATCTTCACCGGTACCGGTGTCCCCTTTGCAAGGGTGATCATCGGTCCGTAGGAAACCCATCCGGGATTCTGGTAGATGACCTGATCCCCGGGATTGATGAACGTCTGGATGGCCATATATATTGCCATTTTCGTGGGAAGTACTATAACGTTCTCGGTGTCGCAGTCCATGGAATTCTTCTGTTTCTCGGTTCTCGCTATTGCTTCCCTCAATTCGGTCATGCCCAGGGACGATGTGTAATGGGTCATTCCGCGGTCCAGAGCTTCCTTTGCAGCTTCTATGATATGTGGAGGGGTGGAAAAATCGGGTTCGCCGAGCGTGAAGGAAAGGATATCCAGACCCTGATCCATGAGCCTCTTTACCTTGTTCGAAAGCATGACCGTTCCGGAGGGCTGGACGTTGCGTATCCTCTTTGAGAACATGTCAGCACCCGATGCTCCAACCCTCAACTTGTATAAAAACAATTGCCACATCCGTCAGAGCTTCTTCAACGGAGCTCATGTCGATCACCATCACCGCTGTGCGCGTTTTGGCAAGTTTGGTATGAAGATGTTTATCGCCTGAGAACCTTCATACCAACCCGCACACCGGTATTTTCAGCCGACGGTCTGGTGCTGCTGGGTTTCGAAGGTCCGCATCAGGATCGAATCGACGAGAGGACCTTACGAAATATAATCAGACAGGTGATCAGGAATAACAGACCGTGTGTACCAGCACCCCTTGCGTCGATCCCGAAAGATACGGGATGCTGAAACGCAGCACAACGGAAACGTCGATCACCATCACCGCTGTGCGCGTTTTGGCAAGTTATTGGATTATGGGTGATTAGGAATAACTTGCCAAAATAACGAAGGGGGAAAGCACCGAAGCACTTTCCCCCTTCAGCCCAGTCCATGGCACGGACAACGGTTCCTTTTGGGAACCTCGGGGAAAGCTGGTAAACCAGCCTCCAGGAAGTCCGCTGGGCCTTGAGGCCATCACCCTTTTTCAAGGCTCCAGGGGGACCTGGAACCTTTCCGAAGGGTGTCGGAACTTCCTCCCGGAGGAGGAAGGTTCGAACAAGACCATGAGGCCTTTCCCCCAGAGTTCGGTTCTCCTTTTCCCCGAAGGGATCGGGAGCTCCTGCCTCAAAGGGGATGGTTTCCTCCCTTTCCTTCGGATCTCCCTTCCGAGGAAGGGATCTCTTCGGGTAAGGGGGAAGTCCGCGGTCATCCCATCTTCCGGTCCCCCATCCGGGGACGGAGGGCTTTTGGATGGGATTTCTCCCTGGATCCGGATCTTTCATCGTCCCTACCCGGGGGAAGGGGCGATTCGGGATCCTTTTCCTTGACGGTCGCTTCCTTTCCGGAATCCTTCCGGGGAAGGTTTCCTTCGAGATAGCGGGTCCGTCGGGAGATCAGGGTCCTGTCTGACCTTCTGCCATGCCGAAGCATGGTAGGTCCCTTACCCCGTTAAAGGTTCCGTGAGGAACCCTTTCCGTATGTTCAAACCTTCAACGATCCGAGGATGGTATCGGGTTCGAAGATGCGGATTGGGACAAGGGGCAGGTCCATTGACAGCTCGAAAAGGGATCCAAAACCGAAGCTTTGCTTCCCTAACCGAACTTTCCTTCCTATCTGGAAAAGCTTCCCGTGAAGGAAACCACTCCAGATCCCCTTTGTTTGTGCCAGGGGTCGCATTCCGATCCGGACAACGTGGATCATTGGTTTGCGACTTTTACTGGGCAATTCCCCCTATAGTCACACAGATATATAATAATTTTGATAGTTTTCCAATGGAAAATATAACATTTTAATAAAAATAGACCAAATATTTCTCTCAGGGAAGGTGTAATAGTAAAGAGAGCAAAATGAAGATCAATCATTACCTTGCTACATCATTCTCGATGCGGACTGTAGGAAAGAATATCCTCCAATGGAAGTGCAGGTAACTTGATATAAAGCCGTTTCGAAGAGAGCATGCTGCGGATGGGGCGTTCATAAACCATGTTTCAACCCGCGAAGGACCCTCCTCACCTGTTCCCCCTGCGGGTTATCCTGGACGACAGGATCGCGATGTTCGATATGCCTGCTTCTATGAGGTCTCCGTCGTTCACCGGATGATCGTTTTCCTCCAGCCAGACACCCACCAGATCGCCGGGAAAGAGCGTTATCTCCCTCTTCAATGAACCCAGAACATCCTCTATGCTCATATCCATTTCCCTTGTGGACATCACAAGGGATTCTTCCTCGTTTATCTGAAGATATGCGTCAAGGGCGTAGGGGTCCCCCACGCTTTTCATCGGAATGAATTCGGATATCGTGCAGAAAGTATCCCTGCCCGAATTGGAAGGTCGAAGGAGATGGTCGAAAAGGGACGCATCCCCTTTCTTCCAGGTCACATGATGATCGAGCATCACCCCCATTCCCATCACGGACCTCATCATTCCACTGCTGTCATGATCTATCCTCTCTCCTATTGCGATTCCCAGCATCATAGTTACCGAAGTGGACCGCACATCATCCGGAACATAGGTCCTGGAACCGTCATGGACAATGGAACCCTGTGGTTTCAGATAATAGGTGAGGCCCTTGCCGTCGGCCCTGCCCGTGACACACACGATCTTCCCCACATCGACCTTGTAGTGCTCCATCCGGAAATAGGGCATGCCCGGGTGAATGCGTTTTCTCTAATAATCTGTTTGCATCATTGATAATGCATTATTCCATACTGCGAGAAATCGGACACGAATGATAATACATCCGTATCCGAACCTTCAACCCCCACCCCTCCGGGTATTGTGTGAAAGAGGAATTGAAGTGTATTCAAAGAGCGGATCGACCAGATAGCTTGAACTTCCAATACGATAAAATAACAAATCACGAATGACCGAAGCAGGTGCATGGAAATGGTCCATAACACAAGAACCGATGAAAAAAAGAAAAGGACCCTTCAGGTCCTGTGCGGGGGAAGGATCCCCAAAAAGGTTCCTCCCGTCCTCGAGCTTATTGCTCGATCCATCGAAACACCGAAGGAAATGTACCTCCATCTCGAGGATATCGTCAACGATCCGCATATCCGGGATCTCAGGCTTCATCTGGCCAGGGTCCAGGTGGATTCCGAGGTACATATGAGGGATGATGTGGACTATCATACACAGAGGTTGTGGGTGGCCCAGACAATAGAGAGAATGGTATTCGGAGGGCTCATGGTGGAAGGTGAGAAGATAGGCAAGGATGAGGATGGAGACGATTGATACATCACCTGAGCCAGTAGGGCTCCATCAGCTCCTCGAACGCCGATGTGGCCGCCTGGGCTCCCTCCCCGGCGGCGGCGATTATCTGCATTAGTCCGCCGGTCACATCACCGGCCGCATATATGCCCGGGACATTTGTCCGCATTCTGCGGTCCACCTTTATGAAACCGCTTTCATCCAGCTCAACGCCCAGTTCCACCGCAAGCCGTGTCTGGGGGACCTCTCCCACCGCGATGAAAGCTCCGGATACGGCTACCTCCGTCGTCTCATCCGTTTTTACGTTCCTGAGGACGACACTTGAAAGGACCTCTTCACCCCTGAATTCCTCGACAACGGAGCTCATTATGAGCTCGATCGGGAGCTTCCGAACCTGGTCCTGGAGAGCCTTCTCGCCGCGGAACTCGTCCCTGCGGTGAACCATCTTCACCCTGCATCCAAGGTTGTTCAGATATATCGCGTACAGCAGTGCCGTGGACCCGCCTCCGACGACCAGCACATCCTTCTCCTTGAAGAAGAAGCCGTCGCATGTCGCACAGAAGCTAACACCTTTCCCGCTCAGCCTGTCCTCGCCCGGGACGCCAAGATGTCTATGCCGGGCTCCGGTGGCAATTACCACGGCCTTTGATCTGTATTCGCCTTCCGGCGTTCCCAGTACGAAGAGGACGTCCTTCCCGATCGAAGTAACCTCAGAGTATTCCATTATGGGCACATACTGTTCCGCATGCTCCCTCATCTTCATGACAAGGTCGGGACCCTGGATCTCCTTCACACCGGGCCAGTTCTCTATGAGCGGGGACTCAATGACCTGCCCCCCGGCCATCTGTTTCTCCAGAATAGCGGTCTTCAAACCGGACCTGCCCGCATATATCCCTGCCGTGAAGCCGGCGGGTCCTCCTCCGATTATCAGTAGATCGAATTCTCTATCGGTCATGAACATCACCTGTCTTTTCTCGCCGAATACGGTACTCCATTATTACACTTTCATCTCGATTCCGGTCATTTTCCAGAACCTTAATATATTGACCCCTGAATAGGAAAGCGCATAATGGATATACCGGAACCGGAATGGTTTCCGGGCAAGAAAGGTGCTCCCCATGAGATGGTCCCTGTTCGCTTTATCGGTATTCGCACTTCTCGTCAACAGCAGTGTCCTCATTTTTGTAGGACCCGACGGTATCCGCGAGGGAGTAACGAACAGTAACGACGATGGAAACGGTACAGAGCCCCCATCAGAGATTACAACCCTGACGGTTCCCGCAATGAAGATAGGGGACCAGATCCTCTACGATTATGATCTCTTCGCAGAGATGTACTGGGAGAACTATACCTCCGGGGAGTGGCAGAGATATACCTTCTCCGGGGAAGGGACACTCCTCCAGTATGTGGACGATCTCACCTTCTCGGAAGATGGGTTCGGATCCAACAGAAAATCCGTAAGGTTCGGAATCGAGACCAAGGCCAGCTTCAGGGCCAGGATACAATCTTCCGACGGGGATGACGTGACCGTTCCGGGAAATCTCGATGTGGAACGTTCGGAGTTCAAGAACCTGTACGACAGACATCCGCTGAAAGCATTGAATCACGGAACCCTGAACCTCGAGAACGTAGGGACGCTCATCAATCCGGACCTTCCCGGCGGACTCGACCTGGATTTCACAGCAGACCTGCGTTCATATCCGACTCCGAGCATTGAACCCGTTCAGACCCTCGATGAATCCATATACGGAAGCGAGAGGATGCTCAGGACCACATCCAGGGGATCCTACCAGGGGGACCCTCTCGAGGGGGAGGATAACAGGATATACAACTGGAGCGTCGAGGGGGCCTACAAGGTAAAGGAACATGATACGTTCAAGATAAATGTTACATCCAGTTTCTGGGACTTCGCGGATTTCAAAAGGGTCTTCTACATTTCCGAGGATTCCCCTTTTCCTTTGAAGGGAACCACAAGGACCAATACCAGTGCATACTGGGAGACGGGGGAATTCTACATTATCATCGAAACACACCGGGAGGTCAAGGAAGACGGGATAGTTGCGGGGGAAAATCCCATACCATGGGGGGATTCTTCGGGCCATAAGGAATACGATCTCCTCCATCCTGCTGGGGAATTCGAACCATGGGAATACGGACCGGCGGATGGATCGGACCTTGAACATTCGTCCTTCGAAGGATGGACCCTTGAGGATGCAGTGGAGTATGCAAAGGAAAAATCTCCGTCTCTCCGGGCATTCCTTGACGAGTACGAGAGCAGGGGCACGGTTCTGATCGAGGATTCCGTTTACAACATATCCACCGAGGACAAGCTTCGAAACAACCAGACCCAATGGTGGAACCTCTCCTTCTCATACGTGTTCTCGACCGATGAGTGGATGGATTACTACAACGAACATGGTGAGGCACCCTACTGGAGGTACAAGATACTGGTGGCAAGGTCCGTCGATTCCGGCAGAACGGACTCGGGGGTGTCCCGTTTCATCGCAGGTGACGAGGGAGATGACTCCCACGGCCTCAGGAAAGTATGGGTCAATGACGGTCTCAACAAGGACTTCCTCACCCTGAATTCGAAGATCCTCACGTTGACCCACGGAGAGAAGATCCTCAAGATAGATCAGGAAGTGAAGGACCGTGCTTTCGAAGATAACAGGATCAAGGAGGGTGTCAAATTCTATTACGGCATAGTCGGTATCACGGAGCAGTCAACACCGGGACTTGCCCTTGTCGAATCACTGACGGGCATCTCCACTCCCACCGCGGACAATGCAATCGGCTTCCAGCAGGATGAACTCTTCGAGAGCGGCGGGACCTTCTCCGCAGCTGTGGATGCCAACACGGGACAGCTGCTCTACGTGATGTCGGTGGAGGGGAACGAATTCGTCACGAGGCTGTTCGGATGATAGATATATGACCATGTTCATGCCTAAAGAGAAGGATGATGCCGATGGATATGAAAAGAAGAGCGGTATTTGCCCTCATTGCGGCCGCGATAATCATCAACATCGCATTCGGCATCGTGAATGATGGGTTCCCCTTCGACCTTGGCGGGAAGATGGGTGAGAGCTCCATCGTACCCGATGAAACCATGGCGGTCCACATCCCCTCCCTCAGGGATGGAGACATCATCGGTTCCTCCTGCAACATGTCACTGTCGATGGTCATATCGGATGATGAAGGGACCGAGGGAGGATATTACGACATATCCGGATACACCACCCGGATAGTAGGGGAACTGACGCTGACCAGCGACCTGAAGGGGACATACTCACTCTCCCATTCACTGAACGGAACCGAGGACATATCCCTATCGGGAACCATATCGAGAACAAGGACAACGAGGATCAACGAGGACGGGGCACCCGAGTCCGAGGTGACCGACACCACCATATCCGTACACGGCCCGAAGAGATTCGGCTCGACCTCGAGCATAACATCGAAATCGAAAGGGAGCTCCTCGCTGAGACCGGACCTCGTATGGATGGCGGTGATGGAGGAGGCGGATCTTCTCACGGAGACCTCCGGGGGGAGCGTTGTGTTCGATCTTGACCTCCAGGAGGCAGGCGCCCTCATCCCGGATATAACCCTTGGATGGAGTGTGGTTTCTGTTCGGGAGGAGGTCGATGGAAGATACGCCCTCATACACGGGAGCACCAGGATAGGGGGAAGTGGAGAGGTTGCTTTCGACATCGAGATGAAGGACGGGGTCCCGTGGCCGTTTCGCATGAAGCTGACGATGAACGGCCTTTTCAATACGGAGGAAGGACCCGCGGACCTGCACCTCACAATGGGGGAAGACCTCCGGGAGGTATCCCCGGGTACGGGCAGGGAGTTTCCGTTCCTTCTCGTGGAGCCGTTCGGTCCGCCCTTCGTATCCGGCAAACCGGACAGCATGATGAACATCCCGGAGGAGGGAGGGGACACGGAATTCAGGGCTTCACCAAGGGAGGTGCTGGATTTCTGCATGGATCAGAGCTCCCACCTGAAGGGGATGATCGATCAATACGGCCCGGATGACCTCACCTTCGTCACCATCTCCTACTCAAGGAATGACACTACCGACTGGCTCTGGAACTGGAACATCACGATCGCATCCCCGCCCGTTGACGGGATCTCCGACACCCTCTCCCTGGAGGTCTCTGTCGATGGGGGCGGCATCATCGAACAGACACGGTTCAACCTTGTCGGAGAAACGATGGGAAAGGGATTCAGGTATCCGGACCCCGGCAGACATCTCATCACCCTCAGGACGTTCGAGGAGAATCTGAGAAGATCGGATTATGCCGACCCCATGTTCAGGATGGACACGTTCTCCCAGACATTCAAACTGGACATCATGAGCAAGGGAGATACCTCATCGAGCATCGGTTCGGTACTGTTCATGAACATCCTGGGTGTCGAGAGGGCCAGGACGGGGGACCTGTTCATCTCCAGGGTCCTCGACAGGTCCGACCCCTCCAGGATGTACGTGGTTGTCATGAATGGCGGCAGCGGGAACGTGATACAGACAATGAACGTTCAGGGGGCCGGTGTCGCTCTCTTCAATACCTACGGCTTCGATCTCGCCTAGACGGCGTTCACCGCATCCATTATGGACCTTATATTGCCCCTTATATCCCGGTCGTTCCTGCTGAACACGGCTGACCCTGCCACAATGATGTCGGCGCCCGCCTCCACTACCGGGCCGGCTGTCAGGGGATCCACTCCCCCGTCCACCTCCACAAGAACGTCAAGACCCCGATCCCTGATCATGTCCGAAACACTTCTTATCCTGTCCAGGGACGAGGGTATGAAGGACTGGCCGCCGAAACCCGGATTGACACTCATTATCAGGACCATATGTATGCTGTCCAGAACCCACTCGAGTGTGGAAAGGGGCGTGGCAGGGTTCAGGGTAACCGACGGTCTGGCACCTGCTTCCGAGATCGATTGAAGGACCATGTTCAGGTGATCGGTGGACTCCACGTGAACCGTAACGATATCGGCACCCGCTTCCGCGAACATCGGCGCGTACCGGTCCGGGTCCGATATCATCAGATGGACATCCAGTTCCATATCGGTCTCCTTCCTCAACCATTTGACCAGGGGAAGACCGAACGTGATGTTGGGGACGAAATGACCGTCCATCACATCCACATGAAGCATGTCCACACCAGCATCAAGGAGCCGGGAAATCTCCCCTTTGAGGTCGAAGAGATTGGCGGACAGGATGGATGGAGAGAGCCTTACCATGGTTATCATGGGATGATGCAACTACTCCTACTTGAAATCAACCTGTATCATGCCTCCTCTAGGGGGGAGGCGGTGCCCTCCTCGGGAGAGAGCTCTCATCCCGCCCCGTCCCTCCGGAGGTTCCGCGTTCGACATTCTCCCGGGAGCGACCGGGGGTTTCGGGACGGCCAGCCCGACCCTTCTCCTGTTGAAACTTCCTCCCGTTTGCCCTGTAGCTGAGGTAGGATATCAGAAGGATAATCACGGCCATCACCAAGACGAACAACAGTATCTTCCAGGGAAATGAATGGTGCTCCTCCGGACCCTTGTCACTGCCCTGGCTGACCTCGAACGACCCCTTTCCATCCGTGATTTCCATATCGACCTCTTTGCCCAGGCCGTATAGAAAGGACCCGCTGACATCCGCCGTGATACGGTATTCTCCCGGATCATCCGGTTTTCCGATGGACCCGAAAAAAGCTCCCGGTGGTTCATCGATGTTCAATCCCTCCTCGACGATAAGCTCGTACAGACGCTCCCGTTCCTCCACTGTCATCCCTTCTGCACTCTTCCATTCAAGCGGGATCACCGTCCAGGTTCCGTCGGGAGCCGTCAGGGTAATCGTGTATTCGATCCTGTCGAATACGGGGGTCAATATCTCCGGACCGTCATAGAAGGCCATTACCAGACACGGTCCGAATTCCAGTGTATCCCCTTCCACGAACACCGGGATCCGGGACAGTTCGATCTCTCCCTCAAGATGCAGCTCGATGGAGTCCTCCGAGACACCCGGGTACGTGCAGACCCTCAGATAGGCGGCCCCGCCATAATCGGAGAGATCCACCTCGAGCACCGATACTCCATTCCCCCGGGAGATGATGACATCCGGACCAACGATCCAGGGATCGCCTCCACCGGACCATCCGGCCCCGTCCCATGGAGCATCCTGTGTCCTCGAGATCCCCCATATCACGGGTACCGTTCTTTGAGCACCATCGACACCCACAAGCACCCTGAGCACATCATCCCTGTTCACAACAAGGGTGTTGCGTAGTATCCTCACCCCGGGAACGATTGTAACATTCCCCTCCCAGGAGATCACACCATTCTCGAGCTGCAGATCCACAATGAGTTTTGCCGCACCCTCGGACATGATTGTGGGAAAGCTCAGTACACCCCCGAGCTTCTCCACCTCCTCGATCGTGTAGTTGACCGAGGAGGACCAAACACCCATCACCGTGCTGATCGAAACCCCCGATACGTTCTCTCCGTTCAGATCGATATCGATCAATACCTGACCCGTATCTCCGGCCCCCACATACTCATCATACAGGCGAACCTCGAATGATGCGTTGTGTTCCACCTGACCCGGCTGCTGGGTCATCGTCTGTCCCGTCCCGGTCCGGAACATCAAGGCAGACCTTGAATTGGCCAGAACCGATTGTGGTGCTATCGAGGGGAAAGCTCCGTCGTGCAGGTCGTTCCAGCCTTCATCCGGCCAAACCTCAAGGATTATCTCATGATCGTTACCATTCCCTTCACATATCGTTGAGGTATCGATGGATATGGAGAAGTCCATCTCAGGGAGCAGATCGGCCGATGTCCACCTGATCTCCGGATCGACAGGGGTTCCGTCCCACGTCAATTCGACCGGGGGAACGGATGCCGCCCCGGTGACGGTCCCGTTAAGGTAAAGGATGCTGCCCGACAGATCCGTCTCCACCTCCATCCACGGGGAGGCCAGCTCACATGCCGCGTAGCATATTCTTGCACCCCTCCCGAGGGCCCCGCCGTCATCCGTGGACGGGTCCCAGAGATGATCCAGATTGCCCAGAACCGGGGGATCCCTTCCCTTGTTGTTGTGCAGCTCCACGGTGGCAGTGAACGTTGACCACGGAAGCTGCATGTCCATGGAATAGAGCATGTTGGGCAGAAACGTCGAGCCGTAGAGGTGATCATCGAATGCGCCCTCCAGCTCGCTGACATATGTGAAGTCGTTTGCGGGTCCGTGGATCATATGCACACCCGATGATGCCGAGAGGACCCGCCCTACATCTGAGAAGCAGATATCATCCGGTGTTTCGGTTCCCACCCCCGGAGCTCCCCATGTGTAGAAGATGCCCTGGGAGCCGGTATGGAAGGACAGAGCAATGGAGAAGGGGTACATGGCTGCAAGCGAGTGGACCGTGAAGGCCCCGGCCGTTGTGAGGGGTATCCCGTCGGACACGGATGATATCGACGACGGCTGGAAGGGATAATCCCTGTTGGGATCATCACCGTTCTCGTCTACCCTTGTACCCATGTCGAGCCCGTAAGGGTTCACAACCGGAAGTATTGCAATATTGATGGAGGTCACGATGCGCAGGGCCATCGGATCCCCGGCATCGTATGAGTCCAGCAGATGAAGTGCGAAGGAGAGAACGGCCTCGGCGGAATCCGGTTCGTCACCGTGATGTGAACCGATGAGCATGACCCACGGCCTCTCATCGGTCCTGTTGCCGACGAAGAGAATCGGGATCACCCTGCCGCCGGGTATATCCCTTGTTCCGAGGAGCTCCTGTGCGGTGGAGTACCATGCGATCGAGGGATGGGACGAGGCGGCATCGGACAGAAGGGCGGCCATCTCGAAACTGTCATGATACCCCGAGATCACCTGGGCCGATGCATCCTCCACGATAGTCATATTGATGATGGGGGATGACAGCATCAACACCGCAGCAAGCACCATTCTCTTTGTCCATCCCATGGATGCGAATCGGAAAGAAAGTATTAATATGAATTGGAGGGAACGCCCCGGGAAGCGAACCATGATCGGCCTTCGGCGCCCAAACCATTGATATACCCTTATGTTCTCTTCTCCCCATGGACCCGGAGAACATCTTTCCCTCCTTCGACATCGATGTCGAGGGGATCATCACCGCGATTGCCGAAAATGGTTACCGGAAGGTGCTTCTCCAGGGCCCCGAAGGATTGAAGAGAGGGCTGCCCCTCCTTGCGGAGATCATCGAAAAGGGAACGGGTGCCCGGGTGCTGATAGATGCCGAGCCCTGTTTCGGGGCATGTGATCATGCCGGGGAGAGAGCCCTTGCCGCCGGAGCGGATGCACTGATACATATCGGACACAGCGACATACCCTCGATGGACCGGAACATGCCCGTTCCCGTTCATTTCTTCCACGCGGAGATGAAGGTGAAGTGGGACATGCTGCATGCGGGTCTGAAAAAGATAGTTGAGACCGTATCGTCGAAAAGGATCGCCCTTTTCACGACGGTTCAGCACATCTCTCTCCTGGATCAGGCAAAAAGGTTCCTGGAGGATCACTCGGCAACGGTCCTGATCGGCGAACCCGGCGGGAGAGAGGCATTCCCCGGCCAGGTGCTCGGATGCTCCTTTTCCGCGGCAGAGGGGCTCGAACTCGAGAATGCCTCCCTTCTCTTCATGGGAACGGGCAGGTTCCATCCGATGGGGCTGTCAACCTCAACAGGAAAGGAGGTCCATACCCTTGATCCCGTGACAGGGGCGGTAGGGAAGATCACCACGATGGAGAGGGAGAGGTTCCTCAGAAAGAGGTTCGGATCCATCCAGAAGGCCAGGGATCTCCTTGACGGGGGGTGCATGACGGGAATACTCATAGGTTCCAAACCCGGTCAGAGGAGGGTAGAGCTTGCCAGCGATATGGCCGATCTTCTCGATGTGAAGGGTTACGATTACCGGATGATCGTCATGGACTCCGTCGCCCCCATGAAGCTCTTCACCCTCGGTCTCGACCTCGTTATCAACACGGCCTGTCCCAGGATAGCACTGGATGATTCCGTGAGCTATGTCAGACAGGGGATCGTGATGATCACACCGGTGGAACTGAGGATGGCCCTGGATGAGCTCCCCTGGTCCGAATACAGATTCGATGAGGAATGGTAGCATGAATGATCATGGGCATCTCAAGGTCATTGACCTGAACGAGATCGAGAGAACAACACCGGATCGATGGTTCAACTGCACCCTGTCAAAGGTCAACGACTCGCTTGTGAGAATGGGGATATTCGAGGGTGAGTTCCACTGGCACCATCATGACCGTGAGGACGAATTCTTCTTTGTCGTTTCGGGAAAGCTGCTTCTGGATCTGAAGGAACGGACTGTGGAGCTTCTCCCGGGCCAGGGGTTCACGGTACCCGGGGGGGTGGAACATCGAACAAGAGCTGTCGAGAGGACCGTTGTTCTGATGGTGGAGGGGGATACGGTAAAACCAGCAGGGGATTGAGGGAAAAGCGGCGGGTTCAGTCCGCTTCAAGTTTCTTCAGCTGCCTCTCCAGCTCCTCCGCGAAGATATCATGGGTCTCCCTGTCGTACAGGCATATGAGGACCCTCCCGGGAAAGGATCCACGGGATGACGCCAGATATTCGATTATCGTGGATATCATTATCCTGGCGCAGCGCTCCCGGGGAAAGCCGAATATCCCGGCGGAGATTGCGGGAAACGCAACGGACCCGATTCTCCTCTCGCGAGCCAGTTCCAGGGAGCTCCTGACAGCGGATGACAGCTTCCTGTCCTCGTCACCCTCCCCCATCCGCGGACCCACCGCGTGGATGACATGACGGGCTTTCAGGTTCCCGCCGGTCGTGATGACCGCAGTCCCGACCGGGGTCCCGCCTATCCCATCGCATTCCCTCTGGATGGCAGGTCCTCCCCTTGACCTTATGGCACCGGCGACGCCCCCTCCAAGGATGAGCCTGGAATTGGCGGCATTCACGACGGCATCCACGTCCAGTTCAGTGATATCTCCCGTCGTCAGCTCGAGGATCTTGCCGCTGATCTTCATGAAGCTCCCTCGATCCATGAACGTGTTCCATGAAATATCTATCCTGCGGGAGAGGAGCTTCAATGCAAAAAAATATCTCCTCCCTCCCGGCAGGTGTCAGGTCCCCTTGACCCTGACCTCTTCAATTCCTCCCGATGCCTTTCTCTTCCGGTACCAGATGTACAGTGCGGCCCCGAGCATGATCATACCCAGCGGGACGATGATGTAGAGCACGGCTCCTCCTCCTGCCTTCTCGTGCGCCGTGACCGTGATATTCCGGGTCAATGTGCTGCGCATGTCGTCCATGTTTATCACCTTCAGGGAGATATCATAGGCACCACCCCTTTCGAAGGTATGCTCGGACCTTATGCCGGTGGAATTGGTTCCGTCCCCCCAGTCCCAGAGATATGCGGATATGCCCTTCCCGTTCATATCGTATGATCCGGATGCATCAACACGAACGGTGAGTCCGTGAGTCTCGTTCTCGAAAAATGCCACCGGACCCACCCCCTCCTTCATGAAGGGGCTCTCTAGCTGCTTCGCGAACATCACCTTCGATTTCCTTGCTCCGGGGCCGTCATCCCCGTCATTCCCGAAAGTGACTATCAACCTTCCCATCTCGTCCACATCGCAGGTGAAGAAATCCCCCAGGTCCCTGTCCGCATTTCCACCGGTCCCGGTCGTCCTGATACCCCCGGTGTGAACATAGTCGAGGATGGGGGTTATCAGGAAAGAGACATTCTCCGAGAGGGCATCCGTCGTTATCGCCGCATAGGCTCCCCAGTCGGCATCCGTTATCTCGTCGGAGGTTCCGTTGGTTTCCGGAGTGTCATACCAGGTCAGTGCCACCCTTCCCGGGTCTCCCACCGTCACCCAGGGCATGACCCTCGTCCCGTCGGTGTCGGTGACACGGGTGATGGACCAGGTCCGGGCTTTGTCCGTTGACACTCCCAGGAATACGTGTTCCTGGGTGGACCAGGCCAGATAGACATTACCCTCATCGTCCACATCGGCCGCAATGAAGATGTTCTGAACATCCTCATCCGTCGTCAGCACCTGGTATCTGCTGAACGAATCCGCCCCATCAGTGGAAACATAGATGGCAATCCCCCCTCCGTCCTTGTTGGGAAGATATATGGTTCCATCATTCTGGTCCACGGCGAAGTGGTCCCTAGAACCCACGCTCGATGTGACGGGAGTACGATGGTTGCCCATTGTCCACATCAGCCCCCTGCTGCTCCACTGCGACCTCTGGATGACGAGTCCCTGGGGGATGTCGTTGTATATCATGTAAAGCGTCTCGGACTGGGCACCCGGAAACGTTCCCACGGTGGGCCCCATCGCAAGCCACTGGCGGTCCCCCACGCGCGTCACGGTGGCCAGAGGGTTCCTTATCCAGGTGTCTCCTCCGTCCTTGGACGTGTCGATGGTCGAGCTCCACAGATAGAGATCGGTATAGTAGATGGTGCCGTCGCTGGCTATCGCCGTGTAGGAATCCCCGGACCCGAGTGCGTTCCTGCCGTAATCGTGAGCCTCCCATGTGTCCCCGTGGTCCTTCGATATCCACAGGTTCCCGCTCTGTCCTCCACCTATACCGGTGGGGGAATCGATGTACAGCCACTCTCCACCGGAAACACCCGGACCGGCAACGATGTGGGGTTCGAATCCGTCTCCCTCGGAATCGGGGAGCTCCATGACGAAGAAGTCGATGGCCCTGTGTTCGTTCGAGGGCGCATCCCGGACCCCTGCCTCCTGGGCGCCGGCGAGAGGTTGGATGAAAAGGGGGGCTGCGAGCAGAAGCAGAACGAATGCGGACAGGGGTATGCTGCCTGAACGGTGGAATGAACCGTTTGATATCATGATCGTCGCATAGCGCTATGGAGCGTTTATCTTTAATGATTTTGGTTCCAGCGCTCAAACCTTTTCGATCGTGCCTCCCACTGATCCGACATGACGGAGATAACGGAGGATGGTCGTGTCAGCTCCCTGCTGCCGGTTCAGGCTCGGGGAGCTCCATCTTCCCGTAGCTGCCCCGGACGAAATAGAGGTCGGAGTGTCCGTTCTCGGGACCGACATAGTACTGATAGGCTATGTTCAATGCCATGTCCGGCGATATCACTATCTCGAAGAAATCGTGAAGTGCATGGAGGTCATCCCCGACGTAGCATGGATTGGGGTCCCCCTTGGTGAAGTTGAGGCTCGGTTCATGGACAGTCGCATTCAGGTCCATTGCACCGTAGAGGTACCACTCGCTCTCCGATGATACGGGAAGGTCCTTCGACGCGTAGAAGGCAACGGCCACCGATCCGTCCGGACCCGCATTTATGGTGGGATAATCTATGAAGGCCTTGAAGGGTGTGATGTTCCATGTCTCCCATGTCTGGCCGTAATCCAGGCTCCTCCCTATGAATATCCGGGTTCCGTTCACCACCCCTTTCTCGGCATCGTTCCACAGGACCCACACCACACCGTCCTCCTGGGCGGAGACTATGGGATACTCCCTGCCGGGTCCGTCCCGGTGTCCTATGAGTATCGGATCGTTCCAGTTCCACGTCACACCCCTGTCATTGCTGACATACATCAGGATGTCCGCATCGGCACCCGTGTTGCTCTCGGACACCACGTAAACATGGTCCCCGTTCCTCTCGCAGTCGATGTGGGCCCATCCGTTCCCCGGAACGGGATCCGCCCTGCTGAACGTCCTGGCGCCGTTTGTGGACCGGTAGTACCAGTACCTGCCTCCATTCACCTCGACGGCGTTGTTTCCCAGATAATGGACGATGCCGTCACCCTGGGCCGTTATCCACGGTCTGTCGTCCAGTCCCGTTGTCTTCTGGACCCTGACGGAGTACTGGTACTGCCCCTGGTTCGCCCAGACGTGAATGTGATTGTCTATCAGATAGGTGTCCACGAAATAGACGTTGTCCATGGCATCGACAGCTATATCTCCCTCGTCACCGAGATATGTCTGCCATAGAGCTCCCCTGGGGAACGGTTCGGTGGGAGAGGTCCAGGTCTTCCCGTTATCCGTGCTTACGAAGAACCATGAAGCCAGGTAATCCCATGAGGACTTGTCATCCAGGTTCTTGTGGGCGGTGTAGTAGAGAGCGCCCGTGGAATCCACGGCGATGCCCGGTTCGTAACCCTGCTTGTGAAACACATACGGTTCCTGGAAATCAACCACCATCAGTGGCTCCGGCTGTTCCTCTTCCACCCCCTCTCCGGTATGAACGCCGGAATTCGATGTGGCGATGACGATGATGAGGACCACCGCAACTATCAGACCTGTGGTGACAGCGGATATCTTCAGCAGCTTCTTCCTGCTTCTTTCCATGAGAAGGGGGCATGGGGGTCGGGAGATATTAAATTTCCCGGATTTGGATGATACTATCTCTTTTCCCCCGTATTCCGGATGTATTTCAGATCCATTCTCCCGTTCTTTATCATGCCCTTCCTCACCCTCTTGGTGAGATCGAAGAGGCCCATGACATCCTCCTGGAGCTCCGGCAGAAGCTCGAAGAGCATCCATGTGAGGAAGACCATCATTCCGAGGGAGAGCATCTTCGCGTATATGTTGTGGGCATCGTAGAAGGGGATCATTCCCGAAAAGGTTACGGCGATGACGCCGACGTTCCTGAAGATGTTCGTGACGAATATCAGGGGGATTACGGCGAGAATGGCGTAGAGCTTTCTCTGTCCGTCCGTCATTCTCAGGATGTTCTTTATCCCGTTCCGCTTCATTCTGTGAAGGAGGTTCCGGGACCCTTTCAATCGGGAAAGCTCCCTCAAGGCCCACCCTTTCCATTCGTTCCGGTCGGTTCTCGTCGCCATCACCGCGGATGCGAACAGGAACAGCGCAAGTGCTGCAGTGCATGCGAACACGATCCTTATCGGGAGGTCAACGGAGGGATCGCCCGAGGAGATGACGATGCCATCCCCCACGGAGCCGGGGAAATGGTTCTCGATCATCACATCATGCCCGAAAAGACGGAGGGTGAGATACGTCAGCCAGGCAACCATGTATATCAGTGCACCCTGGGTAACGGGAACGTGCTCCAGGACGAAGTATGCCCCTCCCGTCAGGACGGATGTCCTGAGCAGCCATTCCAGGGATCTCGTCCTCTCCTCCCACAGATGATCCAGCAGGAAATGGTATGCGATGAAGAGGAAGAATATCCCTCCCAAAAAGGACATCAGACCGTTTATGATGTCCTGATGGCCGGGGGAGAGATAGACGGGGACCTGTGTGAACCAGAACATACCGAAGAGCGCCGTCCCGGCTGCCCGGACGAGGGGAGTGTATCTTCCCCTGTCGGTGTAGGTCAACCCCATCAGAACAAGGGCAGGGATCAGGAACGCGAGGTCGAACCACCTGAACTGTCCGAAAACGGAAGATATGAGTGAAGCTCCCTCGAGCTCCTGCATGATCCGCAGCATGTTCTCTCGAAAATGCTCAGGGACTGGACGATTATTAAGTTAATGGTATCGTTGTGGTGGAAAGCTGAGAATTGTTCTTCGTTCCAAGATAGTGACAAGTCAAACTTCAAATATATTGATGTAATCCTCTACCCGAACCCTCCGGCAGGGTGCCATGATATCTCATATGAAACGATGAAATGAGGAATCCGGATGTTCCAGATAATTAGACATGAAGAGTTCTCTCCGATCACATTCCTTTGGGAGGTCCTGGCCCCCGATCTTGCCCGGGCCGCGAGACCCGGACAGTTCGTCATGGTGAGGATCAGGGAGGGTGGAGAGAGAATACCCCTGACCATTGCAGATTACGATACGGAGCTCGGGACCATCACCCTGGTGATACAGGCGGTGGGAAGGTCCTCCAGGGAGATGCAGGAGCTGAAAGAGGGAGATTACATACTTGATCTTCTGGGCCCTCTGGGCATACCCAGCGATATAAAGAAAAAGGAGGGGAGGGTGGTCCTTGTGGGCGGGGGGCTCGGGGTCGCTCCCATCTTTCCCCAGTTGCGGGAATACAAGATGAAGGGGAATCACACGATCTCAATCATGGGTTTCCGCAGCAGGGATCTCATCTTCTGGTCCGACAGGTTCATGCAGTATTCCGATGAGTTCCACATTGCCACGGACGACGGGAGCTTCGGGACCAAAGGTTTTGTCACCACGGTCCTCGACGATGTTCTCCAGAGGAACCCCGACGTCTCGGAAGTTGTTGCCATCGGTCCGGTGGTCATGATGAAGGCGTGTGCCGATGTGACGAAGAAGTATGATGTGAAGACCATCGTATCCCTGAACACCATAATGGTGGATGGCATCGGCATGTGCGGATCGTGCAGGGTGACCATCGGGGGCGAGGTCAAGTTCGCCTGCGTGGACGGACCCGACTTCGATGCCCAGAAGGTGGATTGGGACGAGCTCATGGCAAGGCAGCGAAGATTCGTCGACGAGGAGAAACATGCCATGGAATGCTTCGGCAAGGATTGCCATGCAAGGAAGAAATTCGAGGAGGGAGGATGATGGCTTTCGAACCCAGGGTCAAATGCCCTGAACAGGACCCGAAGGAAAGGGTGAAGAACTTCGACGATGTGGTCCTCGGCTACACCGTCGAGTTGGCCAGGGAGGAAGCTGCCAGATGTCTTCAGTGCAAGAATCCGCAATGTGTTCTGGGGTGTCCCGTGTCCATAGACATACCGGGCTTCATCGCGGGGATCAGGGAAGGAGACCTGGAACAGGCATATACAATCCTTACCGAAAGCAACCCCATACCGGCAGTGTGCGGCCGCGTATGCCCACAGGAAATCCAATGTGAATCCAAATGCATCCTGGGGATCAAACACCAGCCCATAGCAATAGGAAAGCTGGAGAGGTTCGTGGGTGATTGGGCCGTGAAGAACAATATTTGCGTAAGGGAGGAACCATATAAATTGAGGCCCCCGAAGAGGGTTGCCATAATCGGTTCCGGACCTGCCGGTCTTGCATGCGCAGGGGATCTCGCACTTGCAGGAGTCGATGTTACCGTTTTCGAGGCACTGCATACATTCGGAGGAGTGCTGAAGTACGGGATACCTTCCTTCCGTCTTCCCAAGGATATAATCGATTCCGAGCTGGAGAAGATAAGGAAGCTGGGAGTGAAGTTCACGGCAAATCATGCAATCGGAAGGATATTCACCATACCGCAGATGCTTGAAGAGATGGACTTCGATGCGGTGTTCATAGGTACGGGAGCGGGACTTCCCAGATTCCTGAACCTGAAAGGCGAGGGACTCAACGGTGTGCAGTCGGCAAATGAATTCCTGACAAGGGTGAATCTGATGAACCCGCCCGGAGTGAAGGACTGCTTCACCCCCATCGGATGCGGAAAGAAGGTTGCCGTGATAGGTGCGGGAAATGTGGCAATGGACTGCGTCAGAACGGCGCTCCGTCTCGGAGTGGAAGAGGCCATGATAGTCTACAGGCGATCCAGGGAACAGGCACCGGCGAGGTTGGAGGAACTCCACCATGCCGAGGAGGAAGGGGTGAAGTTCCATTTCCTGTCAAATCCCATCGAGATCCTCGGAAAGGACGGTCGTGTGACCGGACTCCGGCTTCAGAGAATGGAACTGGGAGAGCCGGACTCATCCGGCAGGAGAAGGCCCATTCCCATAGAGGGTTCCGAATTCGTCCTTGAATGTGACACGGTGATAATAGCCGTCGGAACGAAATCGAACCCCATCATCGGCCAGACCACTCCGGGACTCGAACTGAACGAATGGGGTTACATCGAGGTCGACGAGAACCAGATGACCACGGTCCCCGGGGTGTTCGCCGGAGGCGACATCGTCACGGGTTCCGCCACGGTCATTCTCGCCATGGGCGCCGGAAAGAAGGCCGCGAGGGGGATCCTGAGATATCTGGGTATTGAGAAGGAACCTCCCAATGAGTGCGATGACGATATGGACGCATGATACCCAGTTAAACGAAATCGGGTGTAGTTTGCTTTACGTTAGTTTAATAAAACATAAATGGCATGATATCTTATGGTTCGAAATAGTGAACATATGTTCGAAAGAGTGAACTTGAGTCCTTTGGCTATCATGGTATTGATATATTTATCTCGTTCACCAGACAAACAATTCTATGTGAGAGAAATTGCTTCGATGACCAAAGGTAGTGTAGGTGGATGCCATAAAGTTCTAAAGAATCTATATGAGATGGGGTTGGTAGTCAAGCAAAAGAGTGGACGAAATCTATATTATAAAATTGAATATAGAAATCCGGCAGTAAGATATTTCAAGATTTTCATGAACATTCAGGGTGTAAATGGTATTATTAGAGATATCACGAATAAATGCAATAAAATCATTCTTTTCGGGAGTTGTAGTATAGGTGAAGATACATTAGAGAGTGATATCGATCTATTGATAGTCACGGAAAATGTTGGAGAAATGAGACAGAACCTGAAACAGCAATATATTGATGGTAGAAAATTGAAACCAATAATATTACTGCCACATGAATTCCTTAAATTAAAGAATAGAGACAGGGCTTTTTACGATGAAGTAAATAAGGGAATAGTCCTTTGGCGTGATATCAATGAGTGAGTTCGAGAGATGCTTGAAGGAAAGGCGTCTTCTAAAGATGGAATCGTCTGATAAGATGATTGAAAAGGAGTTAGAAGGCGCAAGATATGATCTGATGCGTGCAGAAGAAAGTATGCATAATGGAGATTATAAATGGTCTTCTGTGCAAGCATACTACTCGTTGTTTCATGCAGCAAAAGCGCTTGTACTCAAAAGGGGCTATAGAGAAAAAAGTCATTATTGTCTTTTGATCGCTCTTAAGGAGCTATACGTGAACACGGGAGAGTTAGAGCAAGAATTTGCAGATAACTTCGAAATGGGTATGGACATAAGGCATGAAGCAGATTACGCTCTTACTTATGATGAGGATAGCGCCAGAATAGCCATTGAGAACACCAGAAGATTCCTTCATAGAACCCAAACAATACTAAAAAGTGAGGCACAGAAGAAGTGATAACACTGCTTCTCGACCATCTGCGGAACGCTATACACGCGGCTTGATCAACGTACCCCACAGAAACCTGTTCATGGGAACGAAGTAGGAGATGTTGATGATCATTATGAACAGCGAAGCCTCCCAGCCGATCACGGGGGATACCGCAGCCGGGATCGCGAAGGTGGATGCGACCTCCATCAACGCCATGGTCCTCAGCATCCTGGCGTGATCGAAGAGTTTCTGGCCCATCATCATCCGGTCGAGCAGGAGAAGAATGATTGAAAAGAACGCGATGATTATGTAATGGACAAGTGTCCCACCCAATACCGCAACTGAGACGAAGAGCAGGGAGGCCGAAAGGATCTTCAGGACCATGGAAACAACCCTTGCCCGGAGGGATGCGACGAACCTGCCCTCTGTCACCTTCACACCCAATGACCGCAGCATCGAGGCCTCATCCATATCGATGTCCTTCAGGTCCCCTTCTATCATTATCTGATAGAATATCTGAAGCATCAGATAACCCCACAGGATGATCGCTCCCTGTGTCATCGGGTCCGTGACGAAGGGAAATGAGGACGAGAGCGCCGGATCCCCGCCGGCACCGAAAAAGGAAAAGGGCAGTAAGAGGGAGTGTGCCGCCGCGATGGGAAGGAACTTCCCCTTCATCCGCTTGTTGTGAAGATTGTAGACGAATCCCATCACGGTCAGGACCGCCAGAATGCCGATTGAAAGCGGGTCAAGACCCGAGATCAAGACCCCGAACACGAATGCTGCCGCGATCAGGAGGAGGCAGACGGACCTTGCCCTTTTCGGGTCGATCACGCCCCTCTGGAGCGGGTGGTGCATCTTGTTCGGGTCGTTCCTGTCATATCCTCCCATGAAATCCTCCACGGAATTGTGACCGTAACCCGCATTGTGATACAGCCAACCGAAAACAAGGAAAAGGAGGACCTTCACATCCCAGATGCCGGAAACGGCAAGAGCGGAACCCGTCATGGTGATGGTCATCTCCAGAGGAGAGGTGTGGCTCCTGAAGAGCTGCAGCCAGTCCCTGAGCGAGGCCATGCGTGAAAAGAACAGAGGAAGTATTTCCCATTTACGAACGAACGGTCCCGATCAGAGCTTCCTGGCCAGGATGATGATGCCGTCCAGCTCATTGCCGTGATAGCTCCTGAACCTTGTCTTCCTCCGGATCAGCACCCTGAACAGGCCCTCCAGATATCCGAGAAGCTCCTCCTCGGTATAATGGTGTGCCCTGTACAGCTCCCGGGACCCTTCACCACTCTCGTAAACGATGAACGTACCCTCTTCCCCCGTAAGGTCCTGATGCTCACGATATCTCTTCCTGTACTCGGGGAGCTCCGGATTCCTGAGAAAATCCGCGACGTAGAGATAGCCGCCTCCTACCAGGATCCTGCAAGCTTCAGATACCGATCTTCTCCTTGAATCGGGATCCGTCATCATTGTCATGTAGGCGTTCATAACGCAGGCATCGAACGAACCGTCCTTCAGCGGGAGGGATCTGCCGTCGGCCGTCATGAATTCGACTCCGCTGCCCATTGACAATGCAGCCTTCTCTGCGGCACGAACGCTCCCGGGGTCAATATCGAACGCACAGACATCATACCCCATCTCCTCCAGCCGGAACGCCGTCCTGCCGAGTGCACAGGCGAACTCGAGGACCCTCGAACCCACCGGAATGGTCCCGATGATATCACGCGATAGCTCGACCGTGGATGGAGGGGGGGATCTCATGTTATCCAGGAACAAGAGAGATTCTCCCGAAAGATAAAGGTAGCCCCTCCATCATGTTCGCCCATGGTGAAGATAGAGACCCATCCGGTGGGGGGTGACAACCTTGGCTATCTCATATCGGACAAGGGCCAGTGCACGATCGTGGACCCGGGGATGGATCCATCCCGGATCCTCGACAGGATGGATAAGGAAGGACTGGAACTCGAATACATCATTCTGACCCATCACCACTCCGACCACACGGCCTCCCTTCCTGAGGTGCGGCGGAGGGCCGGAGGCAGAACCGCCGCCTCGAGGTACTGCGCGGAAAGGTTGGGAGGGGCGAATATGATTCTGATCGATGGAGATGTGCTCGAACTGAACGACACAACGATGGAGATCATCCACACGCCCGGTCATACACCGGGAAGCATATGCCTCCTTGTGGATGGAAAGGATCTCTTCACGGGCGATACTCTCTTCATCGATGACTGCGGCAGATGCGATCTTCCCGGGGGAAGCCTCGAGGACATGTTCCGGAGCATGAGGAGGATACGATCCCTGCCGGACGGGATCATGGTGAGACCCGGACACGATTACGGGAGCAGGGTCGCGGACACACTGGGAAACCAGAAAAGAGCCAATCCCTGCCTGCTTGCGGGTTCACTCGAGGAGCTCTCCAGGATATAGTCCGGGGAGAGAACGAAGGTCACACCGAAGGGCCGTCCTTCGGCGATGCGGCCCCACCTTCCCCTTCATCCACGTCATCCGGGGCTGCTGGCAGATGCAGAATGAACAGACTTCCCTTTGTATGGTCCCCGGGGACCCGGTCCTTCACATCGATGCTGCCCCCGTAGCGTTCCGTGAGAACCTTGACAAGGGTCAGGCCCATTCCCCTGTGTTTCCTCTCCGTCGACCTCTCAAGCCTGTCGAAAATTGTCGATTTCATGCTGTCGGGTATGCCCTTGCCCCGATCCGAGATCTCCATTCTGTACCATCTGCCGTCCTTCACCCTGGTCACCCTTACGGATACCTTCCCGAAAGGCTTACCCTCCTGGAACTTGACAGCATTCTGGAAAAGATTGAGGAAGAGCTCCCCTATCAACGGCTCGCACATCACATGGACCCCTTCCTTGGGAATCTTCACATCTATCTGGATATTGCGATCCGATGCACCAAGGACCGCCGCCATGAGGTTGTCCCTTATGATCGGAGCAATGTCCATCCTCCGCAGGGACAGCTCCTCCCTGGTTGCCTCAGAGAATTTATGAATATTTCTCACAAGGGATATCGACCTCTGGACCAGACTCCTGATCTCCCGCAGGGCCCTGCTGTCCGAGACCTCCTTCGGGGACATCATCTCCTCCAGCTGAATGTAATTAACCATCCCCTGATGGATGTTGCCAATATCGTGGATCAGAAGGTCGAGGTAGAAGTGAGATCTGTTGCGCTCCTTCACAAGTTTCCTCTCGATCTCCTTTCTCCGCTCGTTATCCATGATGAGACTCCTGTTGGCCTCTTCGAGCTCCCTTGTTTTCACTCTTACCCTGTGCCGCAGGATCAAGGCGGTGGCCGACAGGAAGATAACCGCGGCAAGAAGGATAAGGATCGTTCTGAGGAGCCAGGAAGGGATGAAGGATTCGGAAGGTCTTTCATTGGAGTTCTTGATATAGCTGTCCAGAATGGAATAGTAGACGGAATCCGGGTCCTTCCTCAGCGCATCGATCTCCTTTCCAATCTCCGAGAGGATATCCGTCATGTCGCTCCTCTCGCTGCTCACTGCGATGGTGACATCCATCGGGTCGAAGACTATCGGGGTCTTCAAGATGTCCCTCCTCCCCTCGAGATAGGAGCCGACCGCATTGTTCAGAACGGCCGCGTCAACGCCACCGTCCTCAAGGGAGCCTATCAGTTCATCAACCGTATCGAACGAAACGATCGTGGTATCGATCCCGAAACCCACGATAAGGTCTTCCAGACCTCCCGACCCGTTGTAGAAAGGGTCTCCTTTCAGAACACCGACCCATCTGCCGTCAAGGTCCAGGATGGTCCTTATGTCCGATTCGGGGTTGGTGTATATCACCCCCCATGTCGAATAGACCGGAATACTGCAGAAAGTGAGAGAGGAGGTGTTGTACCCTTCGGTCATGGCCCCTACCCAGATATCACTCTCTCCGGATAGAAGCGAATCGCGACACTCCGAAATCGATTTCGCGGAATACTCGATATCCAACGCCATACCGGGGGAAAGGGCATCCATCAATTCCCTTGCCATACCCGAGACGTGTCCGGACCCGGTAGTGAAGATGAAGGGTGAGTTCTCGAAGTAACATGCCTCCAGGTGTATCGTGTCCTGACCCCTGGTACCCGGGATGAAGATGAACACTGTGGCGGAGATAAACGACACCAGAAGCAGCATCACCGTGAGTCTTCCTGTCGGGGATTCGCGACGAAACATCTTTACACCCAAATGGGATGAATGCAGCAATCTTGGTTCGAATCGAACGTTGATATAGAAAAAGATTGCCCCCTTCATCATCAAGATCGGTAATCAGTCCATACGGATTGTCGTTCTCCTGTTGATGACACCGTCCTGCAGGATCATCCTAAGAACATCGATGTGAGAAGCATTACCCTTGCCCAACTTCCTGCATGGAACCGCCCCTCCATTGCCTTGATGGGGGATGTTCGGAAATCACAATGCATCAGGAAGAATCCTACAACACCGGAAGGAGCTCCTCCACCTCGAACCTTGAGACCTGGACCCTCATGGATATGTCATCGCATCTGTGCCCGAGGGAGCTCCTGTATGCCTCAAGATGCGCTCTCTTGGCCCTGATGTAGTGGTCGAGGAATGTCTCTCCCATTATGCAGCGATCTGGAGGGCGAACGAGAGATACGGATTGCTTGATGGATCGGGGTTCCTGAGCTCCACCCTGATGGAGTCCGGGTCCTCCTGATCGTAACCCGGAATCCTGATCAGGGAGGACCTGTTCTGTATGTCGAAGCAGATATATGCGGGAGCCTCGAACCCGGGTACCAGCCTCTTGTAGGAATTAACCCACGGATTTAGTACCGCGGTGATCTCGGGGACATACCGCATCAGACCGGCGATGTATCTCCTGCATTCCACGGAAAGATGCTCCGGATCATCCTCGTCGAAGAAGATGTTCCTTCCACCGCTGTAGAGAGATTGATGTGTGTGCATTCCGGTCCCGTTTATTCCGGCAATCGGTTTGGGCATGAACGATGCAAAGAGACCGTACGACCTGGCAACCTTCTTCACTATGTACCGGTAAAGCATGACAAGATCGGCCATCTCCAGGGCCGGAAGGTAATGAAGGTCTATCTCATGCTGGCTCTCGGATACTTCATGGTGATCGTACTCCGAGCGGCATCCCATCTCCTGCAGTATCATCTGGGACTCCTTCCTCACCTCTCCGTATCTGCCGCCCTTGAAGTAGCGTCCCTTGTCCACCTGTATCGGTCTCAGATATCTCACGTCATCAAGAAAGAACTCCTCCAGTACGGGAAAACCCTCCTCGTCAGCCTCGAACAGGAAGAATTCCAGTTCGGGACCGATGTATACTGTATCCGCAATACCCATCTCCCTTACATTCTCGAGGGTTCTCTTCAGGATGTTCCGGGAATCGAATCTGTAGGGGCCGTTGCCGGGTTCGAGGATATCTCCGAACACGGCCAGCTCCTTCCATCTCCTCGTGAAACCGTCGACCCTCGTGGAGTAGTACCAGGGAAGCACCCTTGCTGTGGTGAAATCGAGTCTGGCATTCTTGTCCGATTCGTTTATTCTCTCGGGGTACAGGGAGGAGGCATCGAAACCCTTCAGAACGGTACCCTTCCCGTTTCCCATCTCCAGATCGATGGTCCCGTCCTTCCTGATGCGGCCCCCCAGTTCCGAGACCGGTATCGTGAAACCGCACGGTCTCTCCCCGTTCATATCGGCCGTTATGAACCTGACGAACCTTATCTCCGGATCCTTTCTCAGCGTTTCCTTCACATCGTCCATACCGGAAAATGAAAAATTCTTCACCTGCATTACCCATCCCTGCACGTGCATGGGGGACAGGATATTAAAGATTCCCCGGGAATGACAGAATGTTCATTAGGGATTCCTTCAGGACCATCGCCGGAAAGCTCGGAATAGCTCCGTCAACAGTGATGAAACGGGTGAGGGAGCTGGAATCATCGGGTGCCATCAAGGGTTACGGAGCCCACATCGATTATGACAGGATAGGGTTCGACATACATGTGATCGTGGATGTGAAGGTCGCCAAGGGAAAACTCCAGCTCATCGAATCCCGGATAGCACGCCACGAATCGGTCCAGATGGTCTTCGATAACACGGGATCGTTCGATGCCACCGTCATAGCCAGATTCCGGAACCGGTCGGGTCTCGACAGATTCCTCAAGAAGCTCCAGACGTACGATTTCGTGGAGAGAACCGAAACGAAACTCATTCTGAACACGGTCAAGGAGGGGGGAGTGAAGATCTGACGGGAGCCCGAAGATAACGGAACATCCCCTTTTCGTCCATCTCCATCGGGATGAACCTTATACCTTCCACCACCCTCTCCTTCCCGGCAGTGCGGAATCCGAGCCTTTCATAGGTCCCGACAGCGGAGGGGACGGAATTGACCCTGATACGCGGGAGGCGGGGGTCCCTTCTCTTCAACGAAAGAATGCCTTCCCCGAGAAGGGCCGTTCCCACTCCCCGGCCCCGATATAACCCCGAGACGAAGAAGAGGCTGATGAGGGCCGGATCCTTGAACAGTATCACTCCGACCACTTCACCGCTCACCTCCGCAACATACCCGAACAGGTGCCCC
>NJDO01000050.1 GCA_002254385.1 Thermoplasmatales archaeon ex4484_6
TGCCAAAAATATCATTTCGATTATTGCGTGTTGGCCCATTCTTCGAACTACAAAATAAGAGAAACAGAATGGGCCAACCCGGATTTGAACCGGGGACCTCTCGGTTATCAGCCGAGTGCTCCACCAAGCTAAGCTACTGGCCCGTTAGGTTCGCTGGGAGGCCATAAGGTCAACTTTCATTTAAGGTTTTCTTCAGGGCCCTTTGACCATTTCAGGAAGAGAGCTTCCTCTTCTTCCATGCCTTTTTGTATCCAAGATATCCGGCTGCGGCAATCATACTCACTATCAGCAGCACCCAGAGCCATGCAAGGTCGGCTCCACCTTCCCCGGAAGGAGCTTCCTCATGAAGAGGAGTTATCCTCCCCAGGTCATAGACATACTCGGTCATGTTGATCGAGGTCCCTTCCACCTCCGAACCGAAGGGGATCAATGGTTTCCAGTATGCCACACCCGCATGGGGATCCTGAATGTCCAGAGTATGACCTCCGGAGGTCATCGTCATGTTGAGGGAGATCGTGAACTCGGTCCTGACCTCCTTGTACTGGCTCTCCCTGAACCTCTCTCCCAGGTTCCAGTCCACTCCTCTTCCTTCCACGTTGAAGGACCAGTAGGAGCCGTATGCATCGGCGGGGATCGAGATGACGGATACCCTGGAATCGGCAAGGAGATCTCCGGTCTGTGTCCAATCGGGTCTTCCGTCACCCGTCTGATCTATCGTAACGTAAAGTGATGCGACCCTCTTGCCGTCGGTGTCCCAGGGATCGTACGTGAACCTCACCTCCATCTCGCTTGCCCCCTCGGGTATGAAGACCATCTTCGAGGTATCGTGGTTCACCGGAATGACGGACGTTGTCTGGTTCGAGAACCTGGACCACTCACCGTTCCATGCGGTATACAGCCTGTCGGTGTTGTAGGTCCTCTGCCTCTCCACCATGGCAGCCTCGTATCTCGATACGGCCGCCTTCACACAGGCATCCGGATAGTCGGGCACGCCGTCACCATCGAAATCACGGGTCCTCAGCTCCTTAAGAGCAAGGGCGATCCCGACCGCCCTGTCCACCCGAACGAGACCGAAACCCTGGGCAAAATCGAAGGGTTCACCGTTCCATCCCAGGGAATAGTTCTGGGGGATGTTGTTCTCCGCAAGAGGGTCCCCGCCGTCCGAGGGGGGCACGTATCTTGCGGAAGCTTCCAGTATGAGCTCCACCTCGTGGACCCTGTTCCTGGAATCGTTGACCCATCCCGCATCGAGCTTCTCCTGCTCCGCTTCCTCGTAGATATCCGACATGCGCAGATCCGGATACGCCTGAAGGATAAGCGCCGCGACCCCCGCGATGTGGGGAGTGGCCATTGATGTTCCCGATATTGCGAAATAATAGGGGTCGATGTTCGACAGCCCGCCTGCGCTCTGCTTTGTCATGGCGGATATGAGGGTCCTCCTTGCCGCCGTGGACCATATACCCACACCCGGGGCTCCCACGTCGGGGTAGGTGGTCAGTATTCCATCCTGACCCCTCGACGAGAAGGACGCCACTCCCGAGCCGCCCCTCTCGAAGGCGGCAACGGCTATGTTCGAGGGTACGTTCCCGTAAGGATTGGTTTCGATGACGGTCCCGTCTCCCCCCGAGTTCGAGGCCGCAAACACCACAATTACATTGTTCTCGAAGGTTATCTTCTGCGAAAGGATGGATATGGTATCTTCCGGGTCGTAATCTCCCGGAGCCGGACCCCATGAATTGGAAACGACACGGATGGGATCTTCCCATTCGTATGTGTGACCCGGCTTTGAATGCATATACACCCACTGGAGACCCCCCACGGCATTGAATATGGAAACGGCCTCACCGGTGGAGAGACCTATGAGCTTTGCACCGGGAGCCACACCTCTCCTCGCTCCGGCCGAGGCATCACCGTTCCCCGCAACGGTCCCGGCGCAGTGGGTCCCGTGACCCGAGGAGGTGTCCCCGTTCTCCACCTCCCTCCAGACCATGTTGGAATCGGACTTGTAGTTCTTCACAACCTTCTCACCGTAATCAAGATCAGGGTGACCAGCATCCACTCCGGAGTCAAGAACAACAACGGTTATCCCTTCCCCGTCGATGGCAGGATATTCCTTCCCCACCGAATCCACCACCGGCATCTCCCAGGTCTTTGAAGCATTGATGGTCGTGGTGGTCTTCTCCATCATGAACTCCATCCTGGTATTGTTCTCGATCCAGAAGGTCCCGCCGTACCTCGATATCCTCTCCACGGCATCCCTGTTCCCCCTTACCAGAACGGCGGGGATGGAACTCATCCTGTGAAGGATCGTGAAGCCGGCATCCGCCGCAGCCTCCAGGTCGCGGTCCGACAGGGGGGGATCGAACTGGATCAACAGCTCGAGTTCACCGTCGGCTCCGGCTTCCCGAACGGCCTCATTGACGGAATCATCGATCTCTGTTGGTGAAACGTGTCCTCCGTACCAGAACTCATTATCGAATCCGAAAGGTGTCTCATCCGGGCCCTCATCAGCGGATGCTCCCAAGATCAGGATCGTCGAAGCTCCGAGAATAAGTATCAGGATCACCGCTGAATACATGTGGTCCGATCTCATGGGAAAACCTCTGTACATTCTCAGTAGGTCAACTCCATGAGGATTTCATGAATAAATGTATCGGTTGAAAACCTGAATGAAGTCGGAAATACCGGTTCACATTCTGGACCTGACCACGGATATTATGCGCCGGGATATCGTGGGGTTTATTCCCTGCACCATGACAAGGTCCTCTGGGATGGCCTCGGAGAAATCGTTGGGGGAAGGTGCCGGTTCCTCCCGGGAAGGTTCACCGGATGAAGCTCCATGCGGTCTGACATCGAAATACCAGTAGGTGAGAGCGAACAGAATGGCGAAGGTGAATACACCCCCGCCTATCAATGCCGCGGGAGTGCCCACAAGGAAACCCGATAATCCGGCGATAATGATGGATATTCCGGCTATTCCCAGCAACCAGTGTGTCTTCACGCGTATCGATGATGACTACGGAGGAGGGATATTTAATTCTGTCGGAAATATCAGCTCATGAGGGGAAACTGGCTTCACCGGCTGAGGGTTCGATTCCCTCTTCTTCCTTTCCGGCATCGCTCCCCGACAGAATGGGACCGGATGTGGGGATACAGTTATATCGGGCTTTTTTTCTTCCCCTGCAGGAAGAACGCTATCCGAACGGGAGCTGCGATCCGATGTCGGGAGAGATCATCTTCAGGACACCCATCACCTTCGGCTGGGATGTATTCGACGAGCTCCCGGAGCATATCCCTCAGGGGAATATCATGCTCATACTCGGAAGAGGTTCCGCTGATAGGTTGAAACTGAAGGAAAGGATAGGTTCCATGATGGCTGGGGAAATGGCTGTCTTCTCGGGGGTGGAACCCAACCCTTCATCCGCCACCGTGGAGAGAGGAGCCAGGGAGATAAGGGAAAACGATCCGGACATCATAATTGCAGCGGGAGGGGGCTCCGTGATGGACGCGGCGAAGTTCATGTCCTTAATCGCCGTGCATGGCGGAACCGTTATGGATTACATAACGGGAAAAAGAACACCTCCCGACGGAGGGCTCCCCGTCTATGCCATACCGACGACCCCGGGCACATCATCGGAGATCACACCCTTCACTGTCGTCACCGACGACAGGATCGGAAACAAGGTCGGATTGAGGCATCCTTCCCTCTTTCCCAGGGGAGCCATCATCGATCCATCACTCACCGTGAGCCTTCCCCCCCGTCAGACAGCAGCCACCGGTCTGGATATACTCTCTCATGCGGTGGAGAGCTTCTGGTCCAGGAACGCAACGCCCCTTACAAGGGAGTTTTCCCTGAGGTCCGTTTCGCTCGTAAGGGAACATCTGCAGGGGGCATACGATGATGGAGCCTCCCGCCCGCAAAGGGAGGGCATCAGCCTCGCCTCCGTCCTGGCGGGCATGGCATTCTCCAATACCGGAACCACCATCTGTCATTCCATCTCATATCCCATAACCTATGATTCCGGGCTCCCTCACGGAATGGCGGTAGCCCTGTCCCTGGGACCCGCTTTCGAACTTCTCCGGAAAAAGGGGTTCGAGGGCCTTCGACCACTTGCGGAGGCCTTCGGCTCCAACACGCGGGATTTCAGAAAGGACCTTGAATCGTTCATGAGGTCAATAGGTTCTCCAACCACCCTGGAGGAGGCGGGTTTCACCGGAGGGGAGAAACGGATCATGGACACCGACATGACCGCTCTTCTCCGGAACTTCCCCGTTTCCCTGGATGAAGGGGACCTCGAATGGATCATCCGGGCGATATCCTGAGAATCATGCGATCCGTCCCTGATATGAAAAATCTGATACGAATGATAATACATTCGTATCTGAACTCCTAACCCCCGCCCCCCGAGGTATGGTCGGTAAGAGGAATCAATGAGTGTTCAAAGAGAACTACGACTGGATTTTTTGAATTTCCTATATGATGAGAAATAACACACATGGAGGGAGATTCTGCAAACAATAATAAGTATCGAACCGATAGAGGCCGGGTCGTTGAAATGAACGGGATCGATAAGAAGTGCTCTCTTTGCGGTGCGGGGGAAGATGAGGAAGCTCCGGAGGAGTTTCTGGGCATTCCCGTGTGCGGTAAATGTTTTACGGACCTGGAACTGGGCAGCGTGGAGCCTGTGGACGGGGACCCCGTGCTCACGACCATACTCGATGAGAAGGGAACGCTGCTGCTCGGTGAGATCACGGCGTTGATGAGAAGGACGCGCAGGGAGCTTGGATGGAAGCTTCTCTCGGTCGCCCCTTACATATCCGACCAGGTGGAGGACCCGGTTCACAGGAGTATGATGGAATCGGGCCTGATAATAACTGGAAGCTCCATTATCAGGATGGGGACCGAGGAAGGTGATGGGTCCGATGAGGATGAAAGGTTCATAACACTGTTCCTGATTCTGGGCCAGTACCTGGATATATCAATACTCGGAAGGATCACCCGTGATGAGGGATTGGACGCCGAGAACATGCTGGACGGCATCGTCCTTTCCCGCCTGCACGACCATATCCTATTCGGGCTCCTCAGGTCTATCGAGGTTGAAGCCAGTTCGGAGGAGGAGACCGTGATCATCAACTCCATGAACCTGCTCGGATCCTGATCACAGATTGTACTCGACGAACAGCATCACAAGGATGACGGAGATTATTCCTAGGGCAATCGTGATGAAGTGCAAAAAGAGGTCCAGAAGGGGTCTCTTTCTCCTCCTGCCGAGAGAGATCGTATTCGCGGGGGTCATCTCCTTGGCCTTCACGAGAGATAGGTATATACCCAGAAGGGATGAGATGAAGAGTACCCAGACGATCAGATAGGGGTCGGGATGCGAGAGCAGCGAGTATGCCGTGAGGAACGCGGAAGCCGTGACGATGACAATGGCCCATATCATGAAGATACCCCATCTTCCATGAACCACGTACCTCTTTCCCCCCTGGGGAAACAGAAGTTTGAACTGGTCCGGAAGGTGCCGATTCATGTCCCTGTCCCCCTCCACGACAAGTTTTGCCGGTCTGTCGGGGTCCAGATACAGCGAGCACCTCTCCCCCGACGGGTATGTAATGGTATAGTAGAAATACGAAGCATCATCGGGGATCCTTCCGATCTCCTTCCTGAGATCATCGAGAGAACTGTACTGATATGGTTGGGCCCTCGCAGAGAACATGATGAGCTCCTGGGGTTTCTCATCCCCGTACCCCTTCAGGAAACGAAGTGCCAGATCCCTGAACCTTTCCATGTATTCCACGGTCAGGTCCTGGGAACCCAGTTCGATTATGCTCTTCGATTTCGGACCCATCCGTTTTGAAAGCGGACCGGTCCATATATAATGGTTCTTTTCAGTTTTCTTCAGGGAACGAAAGTCCCCCGACCGAGTCTTCAACGATAAACAATATGTAGTTAAGACCAATAGGGGACTTATGACACCTTCCTGGGAGGACACCATGGACGAGGCTCAGAGGAAAACGGAAGAGGTCAGGAAAAAGATGTTCATCGATTCCATAAGGGAAAAGGTACCGGCCGTGGACCCCGAGCTGGTCTTCCTCACACCGGAGGAGGTGCTGAGGGCCATGGATTCCAATCCCAGGATAGTCGAATACCTCGACAGATTGAAGTCCTATTCCGCTCCGGAAAAGGAAATAGGCATTCTCTACCCCGATGCTGACCGGAAACCATGGACAAAGGGAAAGACGGATGCCCTTATATACCGGAACCTGCACACATCCCTGAGGAATCTGAAGATGGAGGAGCGGGTACATGTGTTCACCATATCCCCTCTTCTCGGAGTGATCCCCATGGAATGGTACGACGAGATGCCCATGTATGATGCTTCCGGATGTCAATCCTTCATGGTGAGAAGGAGGGGGCTGGCATGGGACCAGGATGCATTCAGGAAGATCATCTCCAAGGCCGGCGGCATACTGGACGGATTCCTCGAGAACAACCACGAGAGGATCGGCAAATGGCATGTAATCCACAGGTCACCCTCCGTGCATCAGAGGATATTCGAAACGGCAATGGACAAACATCCGAGACCCGTGTGGCCCCACTCCACAAGGAAGTCACTGGCCGATTCCTACCTTGCAATAAGGAACATCATGAAGGAGATCTCGGAAGGTGAATGAAGGGTTGGGACCATGAAAGGAAAGGAGAGGCCTTCGGATGTCTTCACCGGACCACGGACGAGAGGACCGTTGTCAATCTTTCTCCAGACAGAAAGGACCAATTTTCATGATAAACATGACAGGGAGCAGGTATTCCGGGAAGTGGCAAGAACCGCAAGAAAACACTACAGGATCCTCTCGGGCGATTTCGACCAGTCGGGTATATTCATCAAGGTGATCGTGGATCCGGATACGAACCTGGAGAGTTTCGAAGGTCTCAGGAGGGACCTGAAGAGGATGGGCTTCTTCCCGAAGCTGATAGACACTGGAACGGAGACCATCATCGCCATCTTCCCTCTTCCCCGGCCCAAACGAACATCCATGAATACGAACATCATTCTTCTGGCCCTCACAGCCTTCACGACAATCTGGGCCGGAGCTTCCCTCTGGGAGGAGAGGACGGGCGAGATGGCCAGTCTGGGCGATGTGATGAGGGTTCTGATCAACCCCATGGACCTTCTGATGGGCGGACTCACGTTCGCTTTCCCCCTTCTGCTGATACTCGGCACCCATGAACTGGGACACTACTTCACGGCCAGAAGGTATCATGTTGATGCTTCCCTTCCCTATTTCATTCCGGTCCCACCCCTCGTATCCCCCTTCGGGACGTTCGGTGCACTGATATCGATGAAGGAGCCGATATCCAACAGGAGGGCCCTTGTGGACATCGGTGCTGCGGGTCCCATAGCAGGATTCGTCGTTGCCATTCCCCTGACAATTCTCGGCCTTGTCCTGACGGGAATGTACCCCGCCTCGCATGAGGTCGTTGAAGGTGTGAGCTATCTGAAGATCAACCCCCCTCTCCTTTTCCGGGCGATGATGGGGCCCCTGGGTGTCACATCGGGGGACGAACTGTTCCCCACGGCCATCGCCGGATGGATCGGACTGTTCGTTACATCGATCAATCTTTTCCCCGCCGGTCAGCTGGACGGAGGACACATTGCAAGGGGTGTCATGGGAGAGAAGGGTAAGGTCCTCTCCTTCATAACGGTCGCACTGCTTCTCGTTCTGGGATTCATGACCCCGTTCAAGACGTATCTCCTGTTCGCATTCCTCATCCTCCTCATGGGTGCGAGACATCCTCCTCCCCTGGATGATGTTTCCGGCCTCTCGAAGAAACAATACGCGGTGGCAGCGGCAGCGCTGCTCATAATGATCCTGACCTTCCATCCCCTGCCCATCGAGATCGAGATCGCAAGCAAGGGTGGAGTGAACGTTGTGGAAGCGCCGGAGATGCTCAACGTCTCGTCGGAGGACCCCACGATCTTCCAGGTGACCGTGGAGAATCCCGGAAGACTCTCGAAGGAGGTGGAGATGATCATCGTTATAAACGAGACGCTGGTGGTCTATGACCCCCTCCATCCGGAACCCGAATGGAATGATTCCACCTTCGGTCCGCTCAGCAAGATAGCCAACACACTTTGGGTCCACGAAGGTTGGTACATACTCTCAAAGGAGCCTTCGAGGATCAGGATCGAGGGCGGAGAGGGGGAGCGGTTCGAATGGAATCTGGCCGTGGGCTGCTCAAGATACAAGGAGCCGGGGTCGGAAGCCGTCCTCAGGCTGGGTTTCTCCACGGAGAACCAGATTGCCTGGACGGAGATCCTTCTCGAGGTGTCTGACACCCTTTCACCCTAAAAGTTTAAATGGAAGTTCCTTTATCCGCCGAAATACCCCGCTTTTCAAGCGATGGTGGTGCTTCCCATGAAAGAGGGAGATTTCATTAAGATCGAGTATGATGCATTTGTCAAGGAGACCGACCAGCTCATGGACACGACCCACGAGGAGGTCGCGAAGGAGCATGACCTCTACAACGAGAGGGCGACCTATGGACCCATGAGCGTCGTCGTCGGTTCGGGAACACTCATTAAGGGACTGGAGGAAGCCCTCAAGGATGCGGAGGTCGGAAAGGAGATAGAGGTGGAGATCCCGCCAAAGGATGCCTTCGGAGACAGGGACCCCAAACTGATAGAGGTCTTTCCCATGAACCGGATACTTTCCCTTCCGGAGTTCAGGAAAGGCGACCAGTATCCCGCCGAGGGGATGGAGATCAGGATAAACAACAGGACCGGTGTAATCAGCAGGATATTCGCCGGAAGGGTCAGGGTCGATTTCAACAACAGGTGGGCAGGAAGAACCCTGGTCTACAAGTTCAAGGTTACCGAGCTCATCGAGGACAGGGATGACAGAATGAGAGCATTGATAAGCTCCGTGTACCCGCATTCCGAGGAGTTCTCATTCGAATTCGGGGATGAGGATGCCGTGGACATCATCCTTCCCGATATTGTCAAACTGGACACGAACTGGGCAATGGCCAAGTTCAAGCTCATATCCGACCTGCGAAAATACATGGACCTCAGAACGATAAGACTCATCGAGGTCTACATGAAGAGGGAAGAGGAGGAGGAACACGATCACGGATCGGAACATTCCCATGAGCATGACGATAAAGCTCCTGCCGAAAAAGGAAGCGAGGGGGAGAAGAAGGGGGAGGAACCCTCGGAAAACAAAGAGGCTTCCACCGACGGGGAAGAGAAGGCGGATGAGAAGAAGGAATGACCGGGACCCCTGTCCCGATCGGAGATCTCATCAATGCGGCCCCCCTCTTTACATATCTGAGCAAAAGAGTTAAAGAACCTTGTAAGGGTTAGAACATCACATGCGACAGCCGAAAGGCACGGTCCAGGTGATCCATATGGGAGCAGACCCTCGTTTGTCTATTGAAGGGAAGAAAGGCAAGGTCGGCATCGTTCTTGTTGTTTTGATGATAACCGTTTCGGGGCTGTTTATCCTCGGGGAGACCGATGGTACGGTCACACCGGGGCAGGTTTCCAGCCTGGTTTCCACATCCAGAAGAACTCATGAGAACTCCACGGCCATCCCGGTGATGGCCATGGGAGCCACCTCGAACACGGGATCGGATCGATTGTCGTCTGTGATTGTCACCGTCACCAGAAGGTCCACCACATTCACAATATCGGACCTTTCCACGGTGGGCACCAACATGAGTTCATCCGGTATCGCCATCTACAGGGATGACGGATCCAGGGATGATGAGCTGGACCCATCCGATACCCCGTTGAACATCTCATCCATATCCTCATCCACGGGTTCGACAACATGGACATATACATTCTCGATATCCAACGAAAACGTACCTACTTCCCTTGCGGGAACCTACCAGTGGTTTGTGGTTGTAAGAACGTCCGCAAGTTCCACCTCATCCGATGCTTTCGATATCATGATTCCAGCCAGCGGGATAACGTTCTCAGATTCCGCCACAATGCCATCGTCGCTGGTAAGGACCAGCGTAATCACGATATATCTGACAACTGCCAGATTCCACGGGACATCCTCACCCATTCCACTGGGTGAATACGGCTCAGGTGTTGATGCGGTGGTAACGCAGGGCATGAACATCTTCTCGGGTGCGGCGGGTCTCGAGAGTATAGATTCCATCGAAGTGGGACTGTCCTCCGTCTCCGGTTTCGATCCGTTCACCGACCTGAGAAGCATAGACAACACCTCCTCGTCAGGTCTTTCCCTGTATCTCGATGACGGAAGCACAACCCCGGACGTCTGGGACCCGGATGAGGACACAATGCTGGTACCGGAGGATATCAGGATTGTCAACGGGAGCTCCTCATGGAGGGTTCTCTTCGATCTGCCGGATTCCGGAACCGGGTCCTTCGGGGTTCCCACCTCCAGTCAGGGCTCCTTCGACCTCTTCCTTGTCGTTAGATCCTCCTCCTCCATCGGACACGGTGACCGCTTCATCACGACAATTCCCGCCTGGGGGGTGACCTATTCGGGCTCGGACGGCATCTCGCGATCCGTCCTCGGTACGGGGAACGTCTCACGGGTCGTTGAGGCCGATACACGGCCTCCCGATCTCTCCAACGCGTCCCTCAGGATATACACGAACCCGACATCCGGCTATCTCTACGAAGCGGACACGGACCTCTCCGGAAGGGACGAGGTATTCTACAACTCGCTCTCCGGGCAGGGGCTGGGTGTCGAGATATTCGTCAACCTCGCCCAGTACATCGAGGATTTTCCACTGCGGTTCGTGGGTGAGGACGCCTTCGACAAGGATGATGAGAACATCGACCCCATCCTTTCCGACGGAGCGGAGATCTCCTACACGATAACGGCGGACATTCCCGACAATCCCCTCACGTTCTACCTGGAGGACAGGGTAGGGCACAATACTTCCTTCGACGTGTATTTCACAAATGACAATACACCTCCGAGGATACTCAACCTCTCCCTGAACGATGCATCCCAATACATCGAATCCAGAACGGAGGACCGGGAGCTTCTCTTCAGACCGAGCATGGTGACCCCGCATTCGTTCCACATCTCGGGAAATGCCTTCGAGGGAGCCAACGAATCCGGTTTGCTCAGGATAGATTATTCCCTGGAACCGTCACTTCATTCCTCTCCCGCAAGTGACACCACACCTTCTTCCTTCAACGGAACATATTACATTGACTCCGTTTCGACGGACAGCTCCTCCCCGCTATACGTGGATGTCTATGACAAGGTGCAGAACAGGGCCAGACTTCAGTTCAACTACACGATGATCTCCTCGAGACCGGAGATAAGGATGGTCCAACCCTCATCTTCGGGGATCAACGTGTCGGGGGTCTACAGGGTGACAGCGCAGGTCAGGTCCGAACCCTCCATCCTCAGCATGGAGTTCGGGGTGGATGGCGAATCCCAACTCCGGAGAATGACCTACGGGGGCTTCATAGGGGACTGGGAAACATACTACATCGACTGGGACACCGTGGATCAGGTAGAAGGGGAACATGTTCTGAGGGTGAAAGCCACCGATATGACCGGGGGTGTGAGCTACAACAATTCCATAAGGGTGAACGTCAACAACTATCCCCTCTGGGGATTCTTCCAATCACCCTTATATGGAAGCTCCCTGAAGGGAGTTCAGGATGTGTACATAAGGACCTCATCATATCTCAAGAGAGCAAGATTGTATGTGGGAACCACTCTCGTCGACACCTTCACGGGATACCCCCGGGGCGGAAGGATTCATCTCCTGATCGATACCACCCAGTTCGAGGATGGATCCTACCAGCTGAAGGCGGAGCTGGAAGGATTCGGCGGCCGGTCCGCGGACCTCTTTCTTTCGGTGAAATTCGATAATACGGACCCCGTGATCGAGAGAATCTGGGTGGATTATCCGGGGGTTCAGAAGGCGCTGAAACCCGGCGATACCTTCCGGTTGAAGGCGAGGATGTACGATAACACATCCGGCATGACCGAGACCTATGTCGTTGCCAACTCCATAGGCGGGTCCACCAGGGAGGAACTTTTCGATAACGGAATGATGGATGACGGCTCAAAGGATGATAATCTCTTCTCGACTGCCGAGATCACCGCAAACGGCACATGGGCATATCACACGATAAGGTTCGTTGCGGAGGATGCCGCGGGGAACCGGGTGGAAAGGAAGATGCTCGTTGCCATCGATGACAAGGACCCCCTGGTGGAGAGATTGTGGATCGACTATCCGGGAGGTCAGCAGGGAGCATCCACCGGGGATCGGGTTCAGATCAAGGCACAGCTGTCGGACAGCACCGTCCCGATATACATCACGCTCGTGCTTGACAATTCCGGTTCGATGTTCTCGACGAACAGCATCTCCCATCTGCAGAGGGCTGCAAAATCGTTCATCAACCAGACAAGATCGATAGACTATGTTGCCATCTATCGCTTCTACTGGACGCTTGAGAAACCGTTCCCCGGAGGGCCTCCGGGCTGGGACAAGCGGCTTCTGAACTTCACCCGTATGGACGATGACGGTAAGGCGCTGGCCCTTTCATTGATAGACAACATCGACGACGAGAACGACATACCTTCCAAGAACGCTAACAGGACAGGGACCCCCATATGGGACACCATAGGCAACGCCACAAGATACACCATAGACAATGCAAAATCCACACCCATCGTCGTGGCCTTCACCGATGGGGCCGACAACTACATCTCGGAATTTCCCTATCCAACATTCGAAGAGGGGTCCCAGTACTACTGTCCGTGGCATGACTGGGGAGTGGAGCGGTACGTTGACTACCACTGGGGAAAGTATCCGGATGCTCTCAACGGGACGGGATACTACTGGGTCAAGAACAGGATAGACGAGAACAGGAAAGGGCTGCTCAACGCCCCGATACCCGTTTACACGATCGGCCTGGGTCTGGAGCATCACGACCCGCCCAATGTCCCCGCAAGGTCCAACGCTCCGTACAACTACGAGAAGGACAACACCTCTGCCTACTGGTTCGGGGAATCGGGAACCCCCGAGTACAATCTCTGGAGAATTGCAGCAACATCCGCGGGAGGACAGTATTTCTTTGCGCCATCGGCAACCTACCTGGAAAGTGTCTACAGGAAGATCTCCGAATCCATCTATGCCACGGGCAATCCGGCAAGGATAAGACAGGCCACAGCGCTGCTTCCCCTGGACCTCACGCTGGACGTCGATCTATACAATGACGGACTCCACGGGGACGGGAAGAGCGGTGACAATATCTGGTCATCGGCTCCTTACGAGGTTTCCGACCTACCAACCGAGACCAGGGCCGTGATACTGGATATCTGGGATTGGGCGAACAACACCAACAGCTGGTCCGTGGACCTTGTGATCGACAACGCGGTCCCCGATGTGGAATCGGTCACGGTGATATATCCGGACGGGAGAAGCTCCGTGGGAGATGGTGAGCGGTTCCATATCGAGATAAACGTGACGGACAGGGGATCGGGGATCCGGAGGATAAGCGGCAACGGTGAGGAACTGGGATACTTCCCCCCCATACTGTTCAACAATACGGGAAAGGGAAACGACAGGAACGCATCGGACACCATATACACATCCGATGACATCATCGCCCAGACCGGGGACCTGCCCTCCGTCCACCGGTCGGTCATGTTATCCGTGACTGACCTTGCCGGTAATCTCGTCCGTGCAAAGGTCAATGTTCTTCTGGTAAATGACCGGGCGGCTCCCGTGGTCTCGATGATAGAACCGAGCGATCAGGGTTTCCTTGGAGGGACCGACCCGATCTCGTGCATGGTCACCGATGACGGTGATGTCAAGAGCGTCATATTCGAGATAAGGGACCTGAACGGTACCCTGGTGAGGACGGGATTCATCGAGAAGGAGATAGGGGACGTGTACACCTCCCATGTTGATGTCAGGATGATCCCCGAAGGCACCTATACCCTCGAGATAATCGCCGAGGACTCTGCCGGAAGGATGGGTTCCTCGGGCCTTCTCGATATCGGAATAGACAATACGATCCCCCTCTTCTCACTCCTTTCCCCGAGGAACGGAAGTGCCGTGGGAGGTCTGGTGACATTCCTATACACCTTCAAGGACCGTTTCGCGGACCACGTGGGATTCTCGGTCGATGACGGACCCTTCCTGGATGCATCGACGGGACTCGATACGACAATATTCTCGGAGGGGTATCACCGGGTCTCGGTCAGAGGTTTCGATGGCAGGGGTGCTTCCCAGGGAGTTGTGCTGGACCTCTATTTCGACAACTCGGTTCCCGACGTACAGATCTCCCTTCCCTCGGACGGGGTGATGCTGAACGGCTCCGCGAAGGTCCTCGCCAGGGTCATGGACGGCGGGGGAATAGATTACGTGGAGGCGAGGATATACGAATGGGGGAACAGAACCACACTTACACCACCCGACACAAACGAGAGCCCCGTCGTCTCGCTGCGAATGGACGGTCCGATGCTCCCGGTGGTAACGGCCGGGTTCTTCGAGGCGGACCTGCAGACATGGGGTCTTCCGGACGGCAGATACGTCCTTGATGTGACCGCGGTGGACAGGTCCGGAACGGAGGGGCACTCCGTGAGGTACATGCCCGTAGACAACAATGCTCCCACTCTCAGGGTACTGTACCCGGTGGACGGGGGAGCGGTCACCGGCACGTTCATACCGGACGTTCAGGTGGAGGACCCGTTCCTTTCAAGGGCTTACCTCCAGTTCATGGGCAGCGAGTACCCGTTC
>NJDO01000051.1 GCA_002254385.1 Thermoplasmatales archaeon ex4484_6
ATGGGGTCGGCATCCGACAAGGTTGATTTCGGAAAACAGGAGGAATTCCAGACGATCGATCCCCTCTCCATTGCCTCACCCGGGAACTTCACCGACGAGGAGGGATACTGCTCCTTCTCGGGATGGACGGGGGAGGATTTCGAGAACGCGAACATCACCCAGAGGACGTTCGTGAACGGATACAGGGAGAACACAAGGGGGCACACGGGGAGATGGATGGTCATCGACTATCTCGTCGAGATGGGAGCTCCACAGGAGAGCTTCGTCTACTTCCTCCAGACCATGAACGTGGACCTCGGCTCCTCTCCGGATGACGACCTGTTCACCTTCCTTGACGACATCAACACCACGGTCATATCCGACGGGAGCACCTTCATAGGACTGGGATACCTCTCGACTTCGGAGAGCTCCCCCTACTTCGGCCACAGCGCGGGAGCCTACGGTCCCGGAGTGTACTCCGGGGAATCGGGGGTGTGGACCCACATGTCCTCCCCCAACAACCAGGACAGCACCCCTGACCCGAAGGACTGGTACATGGACATATCCGCCCGTGTTCCGTCCTCATCATTCACGGATCCCGTTCACGTCTCCTTCGTCATACTTGTCGGGAGCTCCACATTCGACATCAGGGAAGCATACAATGACGCCGTGAACGCCATGATCGGGGAATGGACGGGGCCGGTGATGGACGATTGGTCATCGGGCGAGGTGGAGCTGGAATTCGCCTACGACGGCCCGCTGTTCCCTCCCGATGAGATGATGATCGTCCTCTCCTCCAGGGAGATGGAGGGGGACTGGGGGGACGAGGGGATCAGGATCCCCGCCGTTATCGAGGGGACAAGAAACGTTTCACTCCGTGTGAACACGACGGGAATGGTCTCGGACTGGGGAGCTCTGGAATGGTACATATCCTCGAGATCCCCCTTCGGGCCCTTCGACAACGACGCCTCGGGACAGTTCGATGTGGACAACAGGGGACCCGATACGAACATCACATATGTCAACGACGACCCGACCGGCATACTGAAGATATCGGTCCCTACCGATGACCGGGGGGGTTCGGGCGTCGAGCTCACTTACCTTTCCCTTGACGGTGAATACTACATTGAAGCCTCCGGTCTGGAGATATACGACGAGAGGGACGATTACAGCTTCTACGCTTACTCCAGGGACCGGGCCGGAAATGACGGACCGATCGTATCCCTGAGCAACGTGATCAACGACGGCACGCCTCCCCGAATCACATCTGTATGGATCGATCCACCGGCACTGGACGAGGACACGGAAGGACCCGTGAACGTCACATTTCACGCTGTCGACAACACGTCCGGTCTGGATGCGTCTTCCGGGACCATCAGATGGGGCATAGGTTCCGTCACATCACCCCCGGTCCCAGTGAGCTGCGAAGGGGGGAACTTCACGGCATCGATAGAAACGGACTGGTACGCCGCCCAGGGTGAGGAGCTCCATGTTCGTTTCCGGGTGAAGGACAAACTCGGAAACATCGCGGAAATGCTTAAGATATACGGCATAATGCCCCTTCAGGACCCTCCTGATTTCGTTCTAACCGTCATCTCGGATGAATGGGAGGGGAACAGCGTGGGCCTCGTGTTGAACGGGTCCGACCCGGACGGGGACGCGGTGGAATTCGAATTCATGTATTCCCTGGGAGAAGATATTCCGGCCCCGATCCCCGGGGAGCTGCTGGAGATGATGGACCCTTACCATTTCAGGTTCACACTTCCGGATGTCCATTACGAGGGGGCGGTGAACGTTTTCGCCGTTGCCGATGACGGACATACTCCGACAAGGACCAATACCGCACACTTCAATATGGACCGCAGAGCCCCCCTGATAGGACTGGTCGACCTTCCCGAACATCCCACGATAACAGAACCTGCCACCGTGACGATAACCGCCGAGGACGGAGGTTCCGGGGTATTCTCCGTATGGTATGTCATCGAGAAGGGAGGAGATGAAAAGGTGGAGTACTCAACATCGATAGTGCTGGAAGAGGAGGGCATCTACAATATAACGGTGTTCACCCAGGACAATGTCGGAAACACGAGGGAGCTGTCACTCGACCCCATAACAGTGGACCTTTACGCACCGATCGTCAACATCACCGGTCCCGTCGAGGCACTGCGGGGAAAGGACCTCATGATCACAATGCGTGCCGCGGACAGCATGGGATTCTCTCCGGTCAAGGTGAACCAGGACCCCTCACTGTTCATCGATGCCTGGCTGGTAACCGAGGGGGGCAACGTATCCGTGGACAGCATAGTCCCGTCCCCGGAAGACGGGGGATTGATGACGCTCATCTTCAGGGACCCGTTCACCGGGGAGGACTCCACGTTCCGTGTCAGGATCAGGGTCAGAGACGAGGCGGGCAATGTCCGGGATGAGGTGTTCGGTCCATTCGATGTCGGCTCCATCCAGGAAGAGCCCCCCTTCTTCCTGGAATTCCCGGAGCGGGTGAAGGTGGGGACCTCCTTCCCGGTGAATGTCAGCGTTCCCGGATCGGCTGTCATTGAAGCATCCTATCCAGGTACGACGTCATCATGGATGATATATCCCGGAAGGACCTCGGGAGACAGCAGGAGCTTCGAGCTCCCGGGAAGCTTCTCACCCGACGATATCCTTTTCAGGGTCCTTTACACGCTGGAGGCGGGGGACGAACCCGATCTCTCCTTCCCGTCCGAGGGATGGCTCACCGTCGGGATCTACGGATGGTCCGACAGGGACGGGGACATGCTGTGTGATGCATTCGAACGGCAATACGGACTGGACCCGGCCGTCCCCGACGATACTTCCACGGACGCGGACGGTGATGGGCTGGACCTGCTGATGGAGATGCATAACCTCACCGATCCCGGGAGCAGGGACACGGACGGTGACGGCATGGATGACGGCTGGGAATCCGGTATGGGGACCCTCCCCTTCAGGGACGATGCCTTCGAGGACCCCGATGGGGACACATGGTCGAATATCCGGGAGCATGATGCGGGTACCGATCCCAGGGACCCGGCGTCCCATCCCGAAGAGCTGCCCGTCACACCGTGGTACTGGATAGTTCTCATTATATTGATCCTGCTTGCACTCATTGGATACTTCGCCTACCAGACGGTGAACAGGGGGAAGCTGAAAGATGATCTGGAGAATGCGGGTGAGGAAGAGGAGATGTCCTGGGACAATGAGAGCGGTGAAGTAAACTATAATATATGATATATCATACCTCCAGCCATAAGAGGTAGGGACAGATGCAGGGCAGAGCGGACCCCGAATATATGCAGATCCTGAACATAATCAGGCGCGGTCAGAGACTGATAATCCAGGCCACGAAGGAAGGAGTGGATGCTTCGCTTGCCGAGGAGCTCATAAACGAATCCAGGTATGCACTGAAGCTCAACAAGAGGGAGGAGTCCATCAATTACGCGAAGAAGGCCATAGTCGAGGTTATCAAGGCAAAGAGGCAGAAGGACAGGACCGCCCTTGGAAAGGAGGGGGTCCTGGAGAAGCTCACGAAGGCGGAGCTGCGGCAGAAATGCCAGGAGCTGGGTCTGGAGACCATCGGTCTCAAGTCGGAGCTCATAGAGAGGATCAGGGACAGCATTGGGGAGAGTGCTTCAGAGGAAGCGGGAACAAAGGTGTCGGAGAAACCTGAAAAAGAGAGAACCCCCCCTGCTCCCGAGCAGGTGGAGGTCCTGAAACTTCCTGACGAAGCGGAGATCCTGGCGGGGTCTGGTGTGGAAGCCCTGAAGAAGAACACCTGGAATCCCATGAAGGATGCAAAGAACCTCACCCCGGGCCTCTCCTACCTGATCGAGGAGAAACGCCCGGAAAAGTTCTTCCATATCTACAAGGCCCTGAGAGAAAATGGAATGCAGGGGATGGTCATTTCCAGGACCAACCCGAAGATACTGAACAGGACCTTCGGTCTCGATGAGAAGGAAGCTGTCTGGCTCACCGGCAAGGAGATACAGGGTGAGATCCGTTCCGTCCTGCCCATACTGGAGTTCATCATGTCCATTTACGAGGAGTTCATGGACTCGAACAAGAACGGTATTCTGGTCCTTGACGGTCTTGAGTATCTGCTCACAAACAACAAGTTCAACTCCGTTCTCCGGTTCATCAGGCAGCTCGTCGACAATGTTTCGCAGACCGAATGCATACTCATGGTGGCCCTTTCACCCGATGCCCTCGATTCCACCGAGGTCACACTCCTGGAGAAGGACCTTCTCCCGCTCAACTACCTGGAATAGTAACCGACCTCGTGGAGGAATGCATTCTCCAGGGAGCCGTATTCCTTCAGAATGTCATCGGTCCTGTCGTTAAGAAGCACCCTGCCCTTGTTGATTATGGCCACCCCGGTGCAGAGCTCCTCCGCAAGGGAAAGTATGTGGGTGGAGAGGAGAACGGTTCCACCCGAGGCCGTGTATTCGAGAAGGTGGTCCTTCACCTTTCTCTGATAGATCGGGTCAAGATTTATGAACGGCTCGTCAAGGAGTAGGAGGGGGGGCTCATGTATGAATGCCGAGGCGAGCATGAGCTTCTGCCTTGTCCCCTTCGACATGTCCCTGGAAATGGTTTCGCTGTGCCCCTCGAGATCGAAGAACTCCACCCATCTGTCCTTTGCCCTCCGGTCGGGCACCCGTCCCCTTATCTCCATGACGAAATCAAGGAACTCATCGAGTTTGAGAAAGGACGGGGGCGTCTCGGATTCCGGCACGTATCCGGTGTACGCCTTTATCCTGAGGCCCTCCTTCCGGGGGTCCATTCCGAGTACGCGGATCTCCCCACCATCGGGTTCGACCGCACCTATGAGCGACCTCATCAGTGTCGTTTTCCCGGCACCGTTGGGGCCTATCAGCCCGAACATCTCCCTTCTCCTCACCTGCATCCTGACGGAGGAGAGGGCCCGTGTACCGTCCCAGTTCTTGCTAACATCCTTCACGGAGACCGCTGGACCCCTGTTCGACGGAGGGGGCCAACCCGGATCCCTGCCCAATCAGTCCGGACCCCCTCTGTAGATGATGACACCCAACACAATGGCACCCACTATGATCATGATGATGACTCCCTGAACGAACCACGAGGGTATCGTGAAGGAACCTTCTTCCGGAGTGGGGGGTGCAAGTATGTTTATCCGGGTCATCACGGGCGCGGTTGCCTTTCCCACGTTCCCTCCGGTTTCCGTGACTGGCCGATCCCAGGCACGCACCTCTATCCTGTGAGCTCCCGGTGACAGATCCTCCGGTTCCAGCTGATAGATCCAGCCGATCGTTCCCTGACCCGAGATTCCGGGCATCACGGACCATTCACCCTCATCGACCCTTATCTCAACCCGGTCCACCATCTCCCGATCGTATGCCGTACCCCGGATTATGACCACCTGGTCCTCCAGCGAGAAGGTGGAATTGAAGGACGGTTCGGTTATATCTATGGTGGGAAAGGAGTCCTCGATCGGGTCGATCCCGTAATATGCATGAAGGAACTCGTCCCAGAGGTGCTCCCTTGCAAAGGATGTCTCGTCATACAAGGTGGAATATGTGGTTGGGATCTTGGTAATCGAGAGGGAATCCTTGTCCTTGTTGGGGAAGTACATAGATAATCCGCTGGCATCCGGATGCCACCGATCAGCCTCGGAATAGAACATGAACCTGTCCTCACCGGGACCGATATGGGTCCTGACCCGGGAACAGAGGTCCCTTATCAGTTCGTTCTTGGGGAAGGCGGACAATATGTAATCCTGCAGGAGTTTGGTGAAATCGATGACATCGTACAGGGGATATCCCGTGAGATCGTAGATGAAGACGTTTGCCATATCGTACGAATTGCAGTTCTTGCGGGCCTGGTATATCTGCAGTAGATATTGAAGGGAGCCGAAGGGGCCGCTCGAAGCCAGCTCCTCCGCGAACCGATCAAGCACAGCAGCCACCTCGTCCATCTTCTCCAGGTCGAAAGCGGCCTGGGTCACCATGGGATAATCCTGCGGGTCCTCCTGCTTATTGTTGTACGACCAGATGTACTCGTGAACGATTATCTTTGCCAGCTCCCTCTCATCCATCCGTGGATCGTCCGACAGGGGGGAGAGGATCTTCATGTAGGGCCAGCCATCACCGGGTTCGTTGTAGCCGGAACCCACCCCCACCTTCACGAAATCCTTCAGTTCGTACATGACCGCTACCTCGCCCATAAGGCAGGCATCGAACCCGCACAGGTCCAGCTTGTTATTGCCCAGGACCCCGTAGATCTCCTCCGCCGCCTTATGAAGGTCAGACATGTTGATCATGTCATATTCACCCTCGGGAAGACCCGGCACCTTCTCATCGTAACATACACCCCTGAAGGCACCTCCGTGGTCCCACAGTACCAGGGCATATTTCTTGGCAGGGAAGTTCGAGACGGACCATCTGACAAAATCCACCAGGACCCCGGGGTCTCCCATATTCACCTCTCCGAGCAGGGCCAGCTCGGGAGAGGTGATGGTGCTCCTGTCGAGGTCCTTTTCAACCTTGAATCTGCGGCATCCCTCCCAGTCGCCGTTCGTGGTGTCATAACCCTCGGCCCTGTCCATCTGAACCACAATATTCAGGTCGTCCGTCGAACCTATCTCCTCCATCTCGTTCAGATCCTCTATGCCTGCATCCTCCAGATTGTTGTCCGCATCGAGATAGACCATGAACGTCCATTCCGGGAGCTCCGTCTGGGCACTGGTATCATTGGAGAAGGGTACGGCCGATAGAAGTAGCAAAACGAGCAACACTGCTGCCGCCATGGTACGTCTCATGGGACCTTCCTCCTGAACTTCAGAGTATGGTACTCGATATAACCTTTATGGTAACGGGAATGAAGGGGCAGAGGCCTTTTCCTCCCTGGATTATGAATTATTCCGAATATTAGATATACAAGGTAACTATGACCTTGAACAACAAGGAGGAAGACCGGTGGAAGAACCGATCTGTCACATAGAGATCAGCCAAGAGGACGATGAGATCGTTGCAAAGCTCCAGAGCGACCTGGGAGGCATAAGGGAGTTCAGGTCCTTCACCTTCGAACAGGTCCTCAAATTGATAGTGAACGAGCTACAGGAAGAACTGGAATTCAACAGTGAGCCAGAAGCGGAATGAGGAGCGGCAAACCCCGGTCCGGTAGCAGTTAGATATTTATACAAATTCATCTTTAGCTGACCTCCCCCAGGGGGTCTCTGACCTCACAGGGGGATCTAGACCCCCTCCGTAAATGAGAAGGGTTATATACCCGACCTTGTTTAAGGGGGTCTTACCCGCAGCCGTTTGCGTTGTTCCGTGAGATGGCGATTTGCCTCAGATGATCGGGACCATCCAGGCCAGCGGACAGGAAAAGGGGTCGGAGAAACCCGGATAGTTCCGTGACCTCTCCCATCCGTCATACGATGAAAGTGAAACTTGAGCGAATCGAACGTTGTGTGCAGGAAGATGGAAAGTATATTTCTCATCTGCCAATTCCGGTTGATCCTGCCGGCGGTCACCGCTCTTGGAATCCGATTAAGCCATGTGAGTCGAGAGGGTTCGGCCCTCGGCAGACTGCTCAGTAACACGTGGATAACCTACCCTAAGGTGGGGGATAATCTCGGAAAACTGAGGATAATACCCCATAGATCTGGATGACTGGAATGTCTTCAGGTTGAAAACCACGGTGCCTTAGGATGGGTCTGCGGCTTATCAGGTTGTAGTTAGTGTAAAGGACTAACTAGCCGACGACGGGTACGGGCCATGGGAGTGGTAGCCCGGAGATGGACTCTGAGACACGAGTCCAGGCCCTACGGGGCGCAGCAGGCGCGAAAACTTCGCAATGCGCGAAAGCGCGACGAGGGGATTCCAAGTGCATGCACTAAGTGTATGCTTTTCGTGAGTTTAAAACGCTCACGGAATAAGGGCTGGGTAAGACTGGTGCCAGCCGCCGCGGTAATACCAGCGGCCCTAGTGGTGATCGTTATTATTGGGCCTAAAGCGTCCGTAGCCGGTCCGGTAAATCTCTGGGTAAATCGTTGGGCTTAACTCAGCGAATTCTGGGGAGACTGCTGGACTTGGGACCGGGAGAGGTCGGAGGTACTCCAGGGGTAGGGGTGAAATCCTGTAATCCTTGGGGGACCACCGGTGGCGAAGGCGTCCGACCAGAACGGGTCCGACGGTAAGGGACGAAGCCCTGGGGCGCGAACCGGATTAGATACCCGGGTAGTCCAGGGTGTAAACGCTGTGCGCTTGGTGTTGGGGGTCCCACGAGGGCACCCAGTGCCGGAGAGAAGTTGTTAAGCGCACCGCCTGGGGAGTACGGTCGCAAGACTGAAACTTAAAGGAATTGGCGGGGGAGCACAGCAACGGGAGGAGCGTGCGGTTTAATTGGATTCAACGCCGGAAAACTCACCAGGGGCGACTGCCACATGAAGATCAAGCTGATGACTTTATCTGATTGGTAGAGAGGTGGTGCATGGCCGTCGTCAGTTCGTACCGTAGGGCGTTCTGTTAAGTCAGATAACGAACGAGACCCTTGCCCTTAATTGCCATGTTTCCCTCCGGGGGAACGGTACTTTAAGGGGACCGCTGGTGCAAAATCAGAGGAAGGTAAGGGCAACGGTAGGTCAGTATGCCCCGAATCCCCTGGGCGACACGCGCGCTACAAAGGCCAGGACAAAGGGTTCCGACACCGAGAGGTGAAGGTAATCCCGAAACCTGTCCGTAGTTCGGATCGAGGGCTGCAACCCGCCCTCGTGAAGCTGGATTCCGTAGTAATCGCAGATCAACATCCTGCGGTGAATATGCCCCTGCTCCTTGCACACACCGCCCGTCAAACCATCCGAGTGGAGTTTCGATGAGGGTGGGATTCTTGTCCTTCTCGAATCGCGATTTCGCAAGGAGGGTTAAGTCGTAACAAGGTATCCGTAGGGGAACCTGCGGATGGATCACCTCCTAAGCCTTATAAATGTCCGGATGGCCCTACCATCCGATACGTCCGGTTCCTCAAGCACTTTATTCGTCGTATGTGGTTGTCCCAACCCCTTTTCCATGTTTTGGTATGAAGATTCGGTGAAATACACCGAATCTTCACTCTTTTATTGTGAGCATCGATCAGCACAGGGTTGATGCTCATGAAGGTTATTTTTAACGTGAGAGAACATCCTTTCCGATGAATCACCCTGTTCCATGAACATGTACGGGACCATGGTTCATTGATGTCACAATATCAACATACCTTCGATACCTGGATCCCGCGAAAATCTCGAGAACTGGGGCATCGATTTCAGGATATGCTCGGTTTCCCGTTTGCGATAGCCTCGTATTCCCTTACGAGCTCATCTATCAATTCCTTCACATGAACCAATCTGTTGACACGGTACGCGTTCTTCCCGGCGAAGGCGAAACCCCTCTCGAGTGTTCCTTCCTTGGCGTTCCGAAGAGCATCCGCTATGCAGTAAGGGGATTCCCGGAAATTGCATGTCCTGAGACATTTCCAGTTGCAGGTGAACGGCTTCTTCATTCCCCTGGAGACATCCATCAGGAACTCGTTCTTCAGCGCCCTCCCCGGCATGCCAACGGGGCTCTGGATTATGACCACATCATCTTCCTGACACTTCAGATAGGCATCCTTGAATTTGATGGATGCGTCACATTCGTATGTGGCCACGAACCTTGTTGCCATCTGGACCCCCGATGCGCCCATCTCCAGGAACCTGTAGATATCCTCGCCCGTGTATATCCCTCCGGCAGCGATCACCGGTATATCCTTCCCGAACCTTTCCCTGAAGGGGATCACGGCCTCGATGACACCGGGAATTATGTTCTCCAGCTGATTCTCCGGTTTGTCGAGGTCCTCCTTGTGGAATCCGAGATGTCCGCCGGCAAGGGGACCCTCCACGACAACCGCATCGGGGATGCACCCGTAGTTCTTCTCCCAGTAGGTGAACATGATCCGCACCCCCTTGGCATTGGAAACGATGGGCACGAATTTTGTCCGTGTGGTCCTGATCTTCTCGATATCGATGGACTCCGGAAGCCTCAGTAGCAGCCCCGTTCCTATGAAGATGACATCCACACCCTCGTCCATTGCGGTGTTGATGAGCTCATCGTAATTGGAGAGCGCCATCATTATGTTCACACCGATGATCCCGTCGGACATCCTCCGGGCTTTTCGTATCTCCCTTTGCAGGGCCCTGATATTGGCCTCACTGTAATTGGTCTGAATATCGGGCTCGTCCGCACCGATACCCGCAGCCCCTATGACACCTATCCCGCCAGCTTCCGCAACAGCTGATGCAAGACCTGAAAGTGATATCCCGACGCTCATCCCTCCCTGAACAATGGGAATGCGGGCGATGAGGTCATCCATGATCAACTGCGGTATCTTTCTGAAGTTCATTTACTTCTGTCTCCCGGGTGATTATTATTTTTCTCTCGTCATCTTATTTGTGCACAGGAACGGGTCCAAGTATTCAAGGCATTATTTTTAATATCATTATTACAGGAATGGTAATAACTCTTGTGGTTTGAAAAGGCACGGGCCCGGGTTCAGATAAAGTATCTCTTAATGCATACGGGAGAGCATGAAGGTATTCACCATCCGGAAGATCCTGCCGGACGGCTCCCTGAAGATAGAATACACGGGGAGATTGAGGAAGAGGAACAGGGATTACATCTCGATTGACACCGGCTGGTCAAGGGACCCTCTTGACCTCGGATATGTGGTCTTCGAGAGGGATGACAGATGGGTGGAGACATTCTATTTCGATAGGTGGTACAATGTTTTCCGGATATCCGACAGATCGGGGAAGCTCAAGGGCATCTACATCAATGTCACGAAGCCCCCACTGATAGGGGACGGGGTGATAGAATGGGTGGATCTTGCTCTCGATATCTGGATAAGGCCGGACGGCTCCTATCTCGTACTCGATGAGGACGAGTTCGAGAAGCTCGGTATCGACGAATACACAAGACAGATGGGGCTTTCGGCACTTGAGGAGTTGAAAGGGATAATGAGCTCCGGGAAGGATGCGATATTCAAGCTCGGGGATTAATCCTCTTCCTCATCGGCCTCCCTCCACTGTTCGATCCCCTCCTTGAAAAGAAATGCCACTATCAGAAGACCCGTTACCGGATCCGCCCACCACCAACCGAACAGGGCGTTCAGACCCAATCCCAGCAGGAGCGCCACGGAAAGCCAGGCACAAACTAGTGTCTCCTTGGCATCCGCAACGAGCGCCCTGGAACCTATCTGTTCTCCGGTCCTTCTCTTGAGAATGGATACCGTGGGCATAATGAGGATCGATATACCCGCGATGACCATTCCCGGGACGGAAATGTCGGGGCCCTCGCGAAGATACAGGGTTCTCACGGCATCATAGAGCACCCAGGTCCCGAGAATGAAAAATGTGATGGAAACGAATTTGACGGCCCTTCTCTCCCTCTTCCGCTCCTCCTCCTCGGAAAGCCCCTCATGCTGGTGGAGCCTCCAGATCAGGACCCCTCCCGAGAGGGATTCAACCACGCTGTCAAGGCCGAATCCGAAAAGTGCAGGGGAACCGGCAAGGATCCCGAAGAGAATGGAAAGGACGGCCTCAACGAGATTGTACACTATTGTGAAGTACTCGAGAACCAGACCCTTCCTGTATGCATTCAAATGAATGACCAGCTTCAAGAAAGACGGAAAAATATTAAGTCGTATTGCCTGAATCGTTAAGCTGTTATCATTCCGTACGTTGATAAGCAGAAATGGTACTCCCATCCTGGAGCTGAATCCGATTGATGAAAAAATCGGGACGGGAACCGGTACATTGTTTGTAATATCATTGCAATTTAAATGATACACACAGGACCGGTCGGGAGGGGTAGAATCGTAATAAAAATCGACGATAATAAAGATTCTACCCCTGAGACAAAAAACGGACCTTATCGATATACAATCATTTTTTGTCGCATGATATCAGAATGTAGCAATGATTTCCGTAACGATAAGAATTGACGAAAGGAAATCATTGCGGAATAGGTCCACC
>NJDO01000136.1 GCA_002254385.1 Thermoplasmatales archaeon ex4484_6
AAAAAGCTCGCTGAACGGTAAAACGAAATCGACGGTCCGTTCAGCTGAGCCTCGAACTCACGATGAATAGGAAATCGACGCGAGTGAGTTACGAGATGCAATAGTTTTCAAACAGATCAATTTTTAATTGTTTGTTTGAAAAAAGTCCTCACAAGGCCCTCCTGCGCAGGAACACGAAACCCATGATGGAGAGCGACAGGACGAAAGCTCCGATCCCGACGGACGGTATCACGAATCCCACCTCCTCCTCGTTCTCCTTCTCCTTCACGGTTATGTATATATCCATCGTATCGAACGTTTCGGGGTCCTTCTGGGAAGTTGCCCTTATCGTGAAATTGTACTTTCCTGCCTGCGCATCATCGGGAACGGAAATGTTGACATCGACATTCCCAATGCTGTAATCATCGATATTCGATATGCTCTGGGCATAGGGCCCTCCTCCCCCGGAGCTCCTTGTTATGACAGGTTCCCCGAGACTAGCCCATTCTCTCATCTTTCCGGATATCTCCACGATTATCGTATCGGTCCCCGTTCCCGTGTTCATGACCTCCAGATGTATCATGAGGCTCTCTCCCTGCAAAAGCTCGGCGGACACCTTCTCCGACGACAGGTTCACCCCGGCCCCGGACGGCTTCTTCACGAGGAAGATGTCCATATTGACATCCCTTCCGGGAACGACCTTCAGGGAAGTGCTGAACGGTTCGTATCCATCCTTCATAACGGTAACCTTGAAATCCCCACCGGGAAGGAACATCTCGAAGGACCCGTCCTCTCCCGATACCGTGCTGTTCACATAATGACCGGTTAGGTTGTAATCCTGTTCCGTCGTGATCTCCGCCCCCGGAACCGGCTCTCCGACCGAACCCCGTCAACAGGGCAGCTGCCACAAGGAGCAGCAGTGTTCCCGCAGCGATCGCGACACCTTTCCTTTTCGATAGACCTTCTTTCAGGATACCACACTCCGGTCCGATTCACGGATTATCCGCCGGGATCGGTTCGGAAAACCTCTCCCGACCAAGATCATGAAGGTTCTGAAAATATAAATATTTAACATGTGAGGCAGATGTGCAAACTAGTCACACAACATATATATGCTGTACCCTCCTCCGGAACGGATTAAATAATCGGCGATCATTCCCATCCCCGACAGCAATGATTCCCAACCTGGAGATAATGAAAGCAAACGGTGGGGAGCTTCTCGGAAGCGTTCATATGATAAGGGAGGAGGTATTCATCAGGGAGCAGAATGTTCCGAGAGAGAGGGAATATGACGAATTCGAGGATGAATCCGTGCATTTCCTTGCTTTGATGGACGGGAAACCCGCGGGCTGCATCAGGTACAGATTGAAGAGAGCTTGCGTGAAGATAGAGAGGCTGGCGGTTCTCCGGCAGTACCGGAAAAAGAGAATCGGGAGAGCACTGATGAAGTATGTGGAATCGGTTTCGATCGTGCATTCACCGGATGAGTTCGTTCTGCATTCCCAGCTCACGGCGGTCCCGTTCTACCGGAAGATGGGATACGCGGAGAGGGGTCCGGTATTCAAGGATGCGGGAATAGATCATGTGGAGATGTACAAACGGGTCGATGGAAATGACTGATGACGAGAAGATACCGGAAAGGAAGGAAATGGATGAGCGATACCAGTGGGACCTCTCCCCCATGTACGGAGATATGAATCAGGTGGAGAGGGAGATGGATGAGCTCTCGTCGGAGATCCCGGGCCTGTCCTCCTTCAGGGGCACCCTGAAGGATGCGGAAAGGATCGCGGAGGCCATAAGAACGACGGACGATATGTCAAGGAGGCTGGAGAAGATATTCACATATGCACATCTTATGCACGACTCGGACCTGAGGAGACAGGATTTCCAGATGCTTCACAAGAAGGCTGTCAATCTGCTGACACGGTTCGAATCCGAATCATCGTTCATGGTTCCCGAGATACTCCAGCTCCCGATGGATGAGCTCAGAAGACTGCGGGATTCGAAAACCTTGAGATTCGCCAGGGTTCAGATGAGGGAGATAATTCGTAGAAAGGAGCATTTCCTGTCACCCGAGGAGGAGAGGCTTCTTGCAATGGCGGATGACGCACTCGAGACGCCCTCCAGGACATTCACGATGCTGAATGATGCGGATATCACACTCCCGAGGGTAAAGGACGAGGCGGGAAACGAGATAGAGCTGTCCCACAGCAGGTACGGCGTTCTCATGAGGTCCCGGAACAGGGATGTCAGGAAGAATGCCTTCTCGGCCCTCTACTCTTTCTACGGGTCCCACATCAACACGTTCGCATCGCTTCTCGAGGGGGAGCTCAGGAAGAGGAGGTTCCTCTCGAGGGCGAGAAACTACGATTCATGCCTGGAAGCTTCCCTGGATGCGGATGAGGTGACCACAGATGTCTACACGTCCCTCATCAGCGCGGTGAGATCCCATCTGCCCTCCATGTATCGTTACCTCGATACAAGGAGAAGAGGGCTGAAAATCGACAAGGTACACATGTACGACATACATGCTCCCCTCGTTCCCGAGTTCGAGAGGAAGATCACCTACAGGGAAGCCTGGAGGATCGTCCGGGAAGCGCTGGAACCCCTGGGAAACGAGGTGGCGTCCGTCCTTGATAAGGCGGAGAGTTCCGGATGGATAGACGTTTACGAGAACCGTGGAAAGAGGTCGGGAGCTTACTCGTCAGGATGCTATGATTCCCCTCCGTACATCCTGCTCAACTACGAGGGCCGACTGGACGACATTTTCACACTGGCTCATGAACTCGGCCACTCGATACACACCTACCTTGCGAACAGGAACCAGCCCCACATAACCGCGGATTACAGGATCTTCGTTGCAGAAGTCGCCTCCACGGTGAACGAGAACCTCCTCCTCTCCCACCTGTCCGATAAATGGACGTCTAAAGATGAAAGGGCCCACCTCACCGAGCATCATATAGACAGCTTCGCAGGGACGGTGTTCAGGCAGACCATGTTCGCCCGCTTCGAGAAGGAGGTGTCCGAGATGGTGGAAAGGGACGAGCCGCTTACCGCGGAAGGGCTATCGGGCACCTACATGGAACTGATCAGGGAGCATTTCGGACCCTCGGTCCATGCGGACGACGAGATATCCATGGAATGGGCCCGCATTCCGCATTTCTACTACAACTTCTATGTATACAAATATGCAACCGGATTCTCGGCCGCCAGCGCGATCACCTCGGCGATCCTCGGAGGGGACCTCGACGTGGATGACTACCTGGGGATGCTGAAGGCAGGTGGAAGCGAGCCTCCCCTCGAGCTTCTCAGGCGGGTAAACATCGATCTCACCGAGCCCTCCACGCTGAACAGAGGGCTGGTACTCTTCGACGGGCTTGTCAACGACCTCGACGGAATGCTGTAGATCATCTGGGCCGATGATGACCCCATTTTTCCAGGGCCCTTGCGAGCTCCCTCGATCCCCTTGCCTTCTCCTCAAGGGAGATACCGTCCATCCACGCCTCGACGGCCTGCATGGCTGCCTTCGCTCCCGCACGGGTCCCGTCGGGATGACCGTGGATACCCCCGCTCACGAGCAGGACCAGGTCCGTCCCGTAGATGTCAAGGACATCCGGAACCAGTCCCGGATGGAGCCCGCCCGACGATACCGGGAAAGCAGACCTGATAGGACCCCAGTCCTGTTCGAAGATGAGATTCTCCCTGCCGGGTGTGACACGTTCCCTGAGGATGTCCGCAATGGAGAGAACCTCCTCCCTTGATCCCACAAGTTTTCCAACAGCCGTCCCCGAATGTATCTGGTTCACCCCGATGAGACGCATTATCTTCGCAATGAACTGCATGGATATCCCGTGCGAGGGGTCCCTCGTGAAGGCGGAATGCATTGCCCTGTGGGCATGGATCGCCATTCCCAGGTCCCTCGTGTATTCCCTGATTGTCTGCACCGCGGCGAACCCCGCAACAACAACATCGACCATGGCATACCTGAACCCGTGATCATGGAGCAGGTCCGCCCTCCTCTTCATCTCCTCGGTCTCGGCGGTGATATTGATGAAGGCGTCCTTCAGGTCGCCCGTTCTACTTTCAGCCTTGTCCCGGAACCGGGAAAGGTATTCGACCCTCTTCTCGAACCTGTTGAATCTCTGGGATGTGAGGTTCTCGTCATCCTTCACGAAATCGAATCCCCCCATCCAGGTCTCGTAACCCACCTTCGCATGCTCCAGTGCGGAAAAGCCCACCTTCGGTTTCGGAACAGCTCCCGTGAGGGGACGCTTGTGCACCTTCATCATCCGCCTTACCCCCTTCATCGAGAGGTTAGGGCCCCTGTGACCCTTCAGATATTTCCGGGGAAGCTGTGCATCCAGCAGCCGGAGCTTCTCCACACCCTTCATCCCGAATATATTTCCCGCTATGCCCGACATCAGCTGGCATACGTTCCCTTCCTCCCAAAGAGGCAGGGGATAGGCGACCTTCAGGAGGTTCCCCTCGATCTCGTACACGGTTGCCTCGAGCCCCTTCATCCTGTCCGGGAGTCTGGAAAGTGTCGTCCAGGTTCCGGTAGAACTCTCAGATGCTATCCTCCCCGCCGATTCCTCCCGGGACATGCCTTCCGGGGGTTCGAACGAGAAGAGCACCTTTATCTCATCATCCGAGGGTACGTATGACAGGTCAACGAACTGATCATACCAATCTATCTTCGCCATGAGGGTGGAAACATCTGAGATACTATAATACTTATCAGGCGAAACCCGTCATGTCGTAGCTGATGGGGGTTGCTCCCCTGACGCAGTTGTCCCTCCACTGTGCAAAGTCCACGATGGTGTTCCTCAGGATAGTCTTGTTCACGGCTCCGACTATCTCCCCTATGGGTTTTCTCCGACAGAAGAACTTGAACGTGGGCACCGACCAGATCCCGTAAAGCATCGATATCTCCTGATGGAGCTCCGCGTTTACCCTGCAGAATACCGCCTTGTCACCTATCTCATTCGATAGTGAGCTGTACACGGGCTCCATGGACATGCAGTTCCTGCAGGAGTTCGAGTAGAACTCCACAATGATCATCTTGTC
>NJDO01000006.1 GCA_002254385.1 Thermoplasmatales archaeon ex4484_6
GATATCAAGTGGAACCGTACTCTCCCTATCCTCCAGCACCTGACCGGAGAGGTCATCGAGTGCTGGGAACAACATCGGGACCCCGAGGAATAATAGAAGAACCCACGGAAAGGGGCCTGATCTTATCCTTTTGGTTGAACGCATGTCTCTTCCCCTTCATTCCTCCAATCTCTGTTCAAGTATCGACCAGGTACCCGAATGTTCGCTTCCGTCCCTGTCCGTCAATTGAAAGAATACCTTCATTTCCCCATCCTGCAGTACGAGATTCACATATTTGAGATTGGATCTGTAAACCCAAACCCATTTTCCGAACTTTGTAAATACTTTGTCCACCGGGGCCAACAATCCAAGTTTCTCAAGGTTCCTTATCCTGCGGTAGCAACCCGCTATGGGAATATCGAACTTCATCGAAAGATAGTTTGCCGATCTTGGAGCATTGAAAGTGGCCGAGAGTATTTTCACGGAGTACTCGTCCGCAAGCAGTCTGGCTACTTCCCGGGGTTCCATCATGGGGTCACCTCTTGAGGACTATTGATCACAGGTACGGATCTATCCATTGTCGGTTCAATCTCATCGCTCAGCTCCACCCTTACCCTCAAACTTCCATTCTCGAGAAAAACGTAGGCTCCTTTCAATTTCGACCTGAAGAGCTGCACCCATTTTCCCTGGTCTGTTAAGATCTTCCTTTCCTTCATAAGCAGTCCGGCAGCCATGAGCTCCCTGACCTTTCTGTAACAGACTGCGATCGGAATGCCGAATTCAAAGGACATTTCCTGGGTTGACATGGGTCTCGAATATGATGCCATCAGGATCTTCATTACATAATCGTCAACAAGCAGCTTCGAAAGGTACTTCGGATCCATGCAGATCCCTCCTTGAGTTCGATCACCGGAACCGGAAAAGCTCAGAATGCTGTAACCGGAAACGATGAGTTCCTATCTCACTTGAGATTAATAAAAAGGAGAGCCGACATTATCCGAATGGATATTGATGGACATCTTATCTTACGGGACCAACGATTCCGAAAATATCATTTTATGTTAATATTCCATTATATTATGTGACATATATAAGCGATGACAGCAAACCTCGGCAGACATCCCCAATAATATGGTAAGAATAATGTTGTATGAATACTCAGTGATTTTAAATCATTTCTACATATTAGACCAAAGATATACATGATATTACACAATGCTCTCGTAAAGTGCAAGATGATTATCTTCATTTATCCCTTTATTTTCCTGATTCCTGGCAATATCCCGTTCAGGTTGATCCTTCGTTCTTGCCCTCCATGATTATCAAACAAGATAATCACATAATGTCTCCTACTCCTAATGGTTTATATATTCTCGGAAGAGGTGTCATTATCACGGGAGATAATGACGCTCTCCTGACACCTACACGGAAACCTGGGCCGTCTTCACCCGAAGGCGGCATCACGATCCAATGAAACATCGACCGATATGGCTGGACCGAGACCGGTGATGCAAATGAAAGGAATGCGTTTGAAAAGGATCCGCCCTCATGCGGAGAGAAAAGGTGAGATGGGTATCGGAACAATGATACTTTTCATAGCCATGGTACTTGTCGCTGCCATAGCGGCAGCACTGCTCATTACAACGGCAAGTCAGCTGAACCAGAGAGCACAGGAGACGGGGTCGATCGCCGAACAGGAGGTCTCAACCGGAATGATCATGAGAAATATCCAGGGAGATCGTCTGATAAACGGAGAAGGACCCAATGCCGAGATGCCCGCACTCGATGACACAGCGCCAACACCCCTGGAATTCACCGTCTCGGCCATCGAGGACGGGAGAAGTTCAGGAAATCATTATTACGGTTATGCAATCAGCATCTCATCAGCTGCCGAGGACGCAAAATCCGGCATCCTCAAGGAGGAGCTCTACAGGAGTGAGGACGGAGCAATAGACAGCGGGGATGTCCTCATCAAGACAACTTCATTCCTGGCGGGGAACCTCTGGACCTCCTCATCCACGCTGTATGATGCTCCCGGGCAGAGTTCCGCAGTGGCTTCGACAGATTCGGGAGCAGGACTTTTCTACTACTATTTCAAGGTCTATGATAAAGCGGGGAATTCGGCCTATTCATCCGTTGTGACGGATGTGACAGACTCACATAAGCTTCTGGCCAGCGATTACATCATAACAGCAGTGAACGCCTCTACCGGAGTTATCACGATAGACGAGGCCACATCCGTTCATGGGGTCGATGATGATGATTATATCGGGTACGGGCTGCTCATCGAAGACGCCAGTTCATCGTCGTTCCACGTATATCCAATAACCGACACAGAACAGGTCGACGACGGGTCCGGCGGATACGACTTCGAGTTCACTGTCGATACAACGGACCTGGCATCCCTGTCATTCGTTACGACGGGGTCGGACGATGTTAACATCATCGGGCTCGACAGAAGAGATACGGAATATCCGGATATGCCTTCGCTGACATCCAACGGGGAGTTCAAGGCCATTTCGCAGGGAGCGGGGTCGGGAAAGATCGTTCTGGATATTACCGGACTTGACCTATCCGGGGAAATAGACTCCATAGATGACGACAGCGGAACGGCGGTGTACTGGGGTTCGGAGGGGCCCTCCCCGAAAATACACAGGATCAAGGGTTTCAATATATACAGGATACAGGGAACAAAATCCCAGGATGGTAACAACAGACCTCCCAACGTTGTACCAATCGGATTCTGGGATATCAATGATTTTACGGAGACTTCCACCGGGGTCTACTCATCTACATGGGTGGATTACATACAGAGGACCGGTGGTAACGAGAAGACCGCATATTCCTATGCCATAGCACCCGTGGACCTGACGGGAAATGAGGAGAATATATATCACAGATACTCGGACGAACTCGTGGGTGATGCTCTATGGACAACGGAAGCATGTGCCACCTCATGCACCGCGGATATTACACTTCCAAACTGGTCCACATACACAATAACGGCCACACCGGGGGCCTCCGCAATAACGATATCATGGACCGCTTCGGCAATCCCCTCGGATGATGGGTCCGGTATAGCTTTCGAGGATTTTCAAGGGCATGTCAACTATCAGGAGGAGGAACATTACTGCTTCGAGGTCTGGAGGGGCCTGGAACCGATATTCGATGTGAACCAGCTCCCCGTCGATGGTAGGGTCAATCCTCTGGTAAGTCTGGCTGGATACGCCAAATCCACCGACACCTCGTTCGAGGATTACGGCATCCAATGGCCGGAAGTCCAGAAGAGGGGATTCGAGGGCAATCTTTACTATTACGCGATATGTGCTGTCGATAATGCCGGAAACAGGATCCTGAAACCGGGCCTCTCGGATAACATCGAGGTCATCGAACTGAAGGCTGCGCTCCAGGCGGGATCACCCGGAGTCGATTTCGACCTCGTGAAGCTGGAAGTGACCGACGGTCAGACCGCCGCCGACCTTACATTCGGTGGTATGGGGGAAGCCTCCGATGCTACCGCATCCACGTTCGTCGTCCAGGTGGTAAGGGATGTGGACGGGGACTTTGTGCGGGGTAATGTCCTGACCCAGGGCTCCATCGTGAAAATCATCGTCAACTGTGATGCGGTCGGATTTGATATTCTACCGCAGACGCATGTGAGTATGAGTATCATGCCCAAACACGGGAATCCAACTCGGGAAGCATTCACAACACCCAGTACCTATGTCGACCGGTATGTGGAACTGCAGTGAAATCGTTCTATTGATGGGAGATCGGTAGCATGCAAAATGCATTGAACCCTGCAAATGCTCTACCCGGAACGGGGGCAGGCCCCCTCCTCGGGGACCTGCCCTCGAACATGCACTCAATGATCGTGGTATTCAGATGGATAGATTTCCTGCTGCATCGTGTGAAAAGGGACAGGCTTCTCCAGCTCATGAATTACTACCATGAGATCGGATGGATCGGGGAGGAGGCCAGATCACGGATCATGAAGATCGCAAGAGGAACACTTCAGGATGTGGGTTCCTACGACCTGGAAGAAGAGGAAGACCCCGGTATTGATCCCACGGACCAAGGGATCGTATACAGGTCCATGAGCGAATACAGGCTGTCGGCGGCGGATCATATCAGATCCCTCATGTTCATAATGCGACTGAAGGGAGAGGAATTCGATGGGACGGAGGTGGCTGACATCGAAGGAGAATTGAATTCGATTCTGGGCCTATGATGGATCGGGATTGACTCTCCTCCTTAATTCATGTCATCATTTCTAATATTGATTCCAAAGTATCATACTTTAAAGTGGAGGACTCCGAATCAATTCCATGGAGCAGGAGCGGGAATTCGATATCCTGCTGTCAGAGGTAAAAAGGATATGCCCTTTCATTCCGGAAGGATACAAGAGGTCATACATCTCCAGGCGAATCCGCGCCAGAATGAGAATCCTTGGCATCCGGAGTTATGGAGATTACATTGCATACATCAGGAAGGACCCGGGGGAAGCACCCCTACTATTCGACCGATTGACGATCAACGTGACCGGATTCTTCAGGGATATGGATGTGTTCCGTATCATCGAAGAAAAAGTACTACCGGTGATCATGGAGCTTCAGGAAGGACCTGTCAGAATATGGTCAGCTGGATCCAGCGACGGCAGGGAAGCCTACTCTCTGCTCCTGATGATCCAGAACGGATATCCCGGCTTCCTGGATTCCGTCAGGTTCATAGCGACGGATATAGATGTATCCAAGCTTGAGGAAGGAAAGAAGGGAATATACCGATACGGCCAAGGAAGGAACATCAGTGAGGAAGTGCCTCCAAAACTTCTTCGAAGTCTTTCCATCGACGGGAACATGGTCCGTATCCCCGATCGCCTCAGAAGGAAGGTCAGATTCTTCAAGCATGATCTCCTCAGGGATGATCCTATTCCTTCTCAGGATCTCATCCTTTGCAGGAATCTTCTAATCTATCTCCCTTCACGTTCTCAGGAAAGGGTCCTGAAGGTACTGGCCGGATCGTTGAAAAAGGGAGGTTTTCTGGTTCTTGGAAAGAGCGAACATTTGGCGGATTCCTTGATGGAGGAGATGGAATTGTTCGACCTCCAAGGAAGAATATTCAGGAAAAGGTTGGAAACCGGGAATTTCCCTCAAAGGTCCACGTTATCAAGGGAAGAGACGAAGACGGACTTCGTTGAAGGGTGAGGAAAGAACATCAACTCAATGGATACATCACTATCGGAGACAAGCTCGACGAAATAATAATCCACCTCATCCTCCACCTGACTGAACTCCGAGAAGATGTAATTGAATATTGCAGAAGACATATCTATGACTAAAAGAGGAGGGGTCATATCCACCCGGGTCTCGAATTCCCTGGCAAATCTTTCGCATACTGACCCCGTTATCTCGGAACCCAATTCCAGCATGAGATTGCGCTCCACTTCACCAACCTTCTCCTCCCCCTTCCCTTCACGACGTCCCTTTAGCACCGCAAGCTTTCTCAGTGATTCCGGTCTTATTAGGATGAGCATCGTTCCGGCAATCCTTCCCTTCAACCTCGAAAAGGAGGAGAACACAAGGTCATCCCGGCTCAGGATTTCAGAGGGAGCTTCCAGATCTAGCTTTCTGAGTTCTCCATTTCCGATGGAGAATCTACTCCCGAATAGGTCGGAAAGCAGACGGTCCGTTCCGGAAAGTCCCTTCTCCTGAGCCTTTTTCATGGCCTCTATGAAGTCACCGTCGAATTCCATCCTGTACTCGAGATCCCTGAAATCAAAGACCAGAACTCCGTCCTGCTCCATGAACGAGAAGGAGCATTCAGGGCAGGTCACTCTCCCCCCCGATAAGGATTCGAGAGGTGTGCCGCAGAGAGGGCAGTATTCCTCTTCCTTGAGATCACTCAAGGATCAATCCTCCTTCGTTGACCTCGAGACCAACGTTCGAGAATTCAAGTGGATGGAGCTGATTGTCATGTCTTGTCCCTCTCATCTTGACAATCTGAATTGCTCTGACCATCTTCCGATCATGCATGAAATGATGCATGAAGATCACACCATGTGCAGCGAAGTGTTCGGGTGCATATGCCGTGGGATCCGTCAGTTCGGAAAGAAGGACCGTTGTGCAGTTCAGAGATTTCAATGTCCTGATGAACCTGTTCAATTCCTTTCTCGCAACACCTTCATCGTAATCATACCTCAATGACATGGCGGAATCTATGACCAGTCTCCTTATCTTGAACTCATCGATCAACGGAGATATCCTCTTGATCAGGTTCAGAGGAGAAACGGGCTGTTTCGACTCGTCGGTCTCGTCACCCTTCCCAATGTCGATAATCTCCCCCCAGGTCAATGGGCCGGCATCGATGAACAGTAGCTTTCTCTCTTTGTAAAGAAGGGGTATCTCCGGATCATAAACGGTCTGATCCTGGATCACAATCCGGGGATCCTCCAATATGGACAGATATGCTCCGGCCTCACCGTTCCTGGCTCCAGCTCTCAGGAACTGCACTCCCAACGTAGTCTTTCCCGCTCCCGGAGCGCCAGAGACAACGATCACCCTATTTTCCGGAAAGCCTCCCTTTAGCAGCAGGTCCAGCCCTTCCACACCGGTGGATGCCCTTTTCAGATCTCTCATTCGATCACTCCTTTTCTTTGATATCGTTCGCCCGTCTATCATATACAAGTTCCTCGATCTTCCTTTCGAGGTCGAGTATGATAATCGGGTGTTCATCATTTCCTATGAATCCAATAACGTGACTTCCCAGCTCGGATGCAAGATGCGCCGAAGGCTCCAGAATACACTCGGCATCCACCTCCCGGATGTCGCTGATGCTGTCGACAACAAGCCCCAACGTCTCGCCCTCATGTTCATAGAGCAGCATGTTGGAACCCTTTCCATCCCTTCCCTTCCCTCCAAGAACCCGGGAGAGGTCCAGAACGGCCACGATGTCTCCTCTGTGATTGATCACCCCTGCCACGGTTCGGGAACTGTCCGGTATTGGTGTAATCTCCGGAATGTGGGATACGGAAGTTACCCTCTCGAGGGGAAGGGCGTACATCCTTCCTTCCACGTCGAATATGATGTACTTCTCGACGGCAGGGGATCCCGCACTCCTGGATTCATCCTTCATCCTTGGACCTCTGGGTATTATCAAACAGGTCTATCCTCATCTCCAATATAGATAAGGTGATGCTCCCATTATCAATTTGTAAAATCATCAAGTGAAATGGCCTCAAAAAGTCTTTATCTGTACCTTCTCCTGAAATATCGGTCCAGGCGCCTCCATGGTATGGCAGGGATGTTCAAGGTTCATCCCGACTGGAAAATGCCCCGAGGAATGAACGAAAAGCGGGGTTTGACCCTCCGACGGATGGTGCATTGAAATGGGTAAGAAGGTACTCATAGCGGATGATTCCCGGTTCATGAGAATGCTTCTGAAGAACATTCTGATCCCTGCGGGATACGAGATCGTCGGAGAGGCAGAGGATGGAGTGGAGGCGATAGAGCATTACCGTAAGTTGAGACCTGACCTTGTAACGATGGACATCATCATGCCCAACCTGGGAGGACTGGAAGCTCTGAAAGGGATCATCTCGGAGGACCCCGGGGCAAAAGTTGTCATGTGCACTGCTCTCGGACAGGAGGATAAGGTCAGAGAGGCCGTCATCCACGGCGCCAGAGGTTACATTGTGAAACCATTCAAGGCCGAGAGGGTGAGGCAGGAACTGGAGAAGGTGCTATCGAAATGATGATCATGATCATGATTACGACGACGGTGCCAGGATGATCGACACGAAGAACGGAAACCTCTCAACCCCCAAGAAGGGGAGAATAGCTTGCCCTGAAGCGGCATTCCCGGGAGTCCATCGTAGATACTGTCAGGCGGACCGGGGATTGCCAGTATATCTTCCGTCGGAAAACGGAAAACGGTGGAGGTGGTTCTTCGGTGGATGAGGAAGAAGTGAGGGAGATCTTCCTCCAGGAGACACAGGAGAATGTTGAGAAATTGGGGTCCTGGATAGTGGAACTCGAGAGGGATGGTGGGATGAGGGAGGATCTGATCGATCGCATCTTCAGGTCATTCCACACGATCAAGGGTATGAGTGCCTCGATGGGTCTGGAAAGTGTATCCCGGATGACCCATTCCATGGAGGAACTGCTGAGTCGTATCCGGGAAGGGCATCTTGAACCCGACGCAAACGTTACGGATATACTTCTTGGTTCCATCGACAGGCTGGAGAGGATGATCTCCCTCATGGAATCGGGAGCGAGCCCGGATATCGAGGTGGAGGACCTCATAGATAAAGCGAAGAGGTTCGCGAGATTCGAAAGTGATATCGAACAGCGGAACCCGGAAGAGAAAGGGATCAAGCATCCGGTAAGGGTGGACGAGGAAGGGGGGGAAAGTCGGGATACATCAGATGGTGACGGGATATCGAATTGGGAAATCATGATCGAATCCGACTGTCAGTTCCCTTCCATTAGAATGCTTCAATTGATATCATCCATCAACGGAGCCGGTATGGAGATCGCGGGATCACGCCCCGGAAAGAAAGAACTAGATTCACTGAAACCCGGTGAAAGAGCCATTCTGAGCATAAGGGGAGGAGATGTGGAAGCCGTCGAGGCGATACTCGGTTCCATAGGGGAGATAAAATACAGAAAAGCATCCGATCTGGAGCATGGAACATCCCTCCGCAGTGAGAACATGTATAAAGGAATGGGGGGGGGACCTCCACAACCGGGGAAAAGAACGAGAAACGAATATGTAAGGATACATGTGGGAAAACTGGATTCTCTGATGAAACTTGTGGGTGAGCTGATCATAGAGGAAGGAAATATCAGGGAGATCGCAAAGAGAATCGAAGAAAGGGAACTTACCGACAGATTGACAGCCTTGAAGAGAACAATCAATGAGATCCAGGAAATCGTTCTCTCCACCAGATTGATGCCGCTTGAAACGCACTTTTCGAGATTCCCACGTCTTGTAAGGGACCTTTCAAGGGAGCTCGGAAAAGAGGTGGACCTTCAGATCGAGGGAGGCGATGTTGAACTGGACCGGAGGATCCTGGAGAACCTAGGTGACCCCCTCGTCCATTTGTTGAGGAACTCTCTGGATCATGGCATAGAACCACCCGAGGTGCGAAGATCCGCGGGAAAGAGTCCCCGGGGTAGGATCTCCTTGAGAGCAGTGAAGAACAGAGGACAGGTGAAGATAGAAGTGAGCGATGACGGGCGTGGGATCGATACGAGATCGCTCATCGACAGGGCAGTGAAAAAGGGTCTCGTCACGATCGAGAGAGCGCGAAATATGGATGAAGCGTCCATCGAAGAGCTTATCTTCCAACCCGGATTCTCCACAGCGGACAATGTGTCCGAGATCTCGGGTAGGGGGGTTGGAATGGATGTTGTGAGATCCTCGGTGGAATCAATGGGGGGCAGGGTCGAGATCCATTCAACCATGGGGAAAGGCACGGTCGTTTCTCTAGTCCTTCCGCTCACACTTTCGATCATTGGGGCCTTGATAGTTTCATGTTCTGGAACGAGATTCGCTCTCCCCCTGAACAGTATCGAGAAGATCGTGCGACTCTCCCGGGATAAAGTGTTCGAAACGGAAGGCAGAATGATGATGATGGACATGCCAAACGATGTGATTCCGGTACACCGGCTTCCCGAACTGTTCGACACAAAAAGGGAAGAAACGATGCCATGTGATCCTGAGATGGGTGTCATCATGGAAAGCGAATCGGGGAAGATATGTCTTCTTGTTGAAAGAATATTCGAGAGAAGGGACATTGTGGTAAAACCGCTCGGAAAGTCCCTTCGGTGGAGATCGGGGCTGGCCGGCTCCACGATCGCTGACGACGGGAGTGTGGTGATGATCGTAGATCCCTCCAGCATCGTGGGAGCGGTTTCAGGGGGTGCTGACCTCTGACCGATGAGATCACCGTCGGGATCGCAGAGATAGGGATATCTTCCGATGGTACACCACTCACAACGATCGGATTGGGAAGCTGTATCGGGGTTGTCATGTCGGACAGATCATCCGAGATATCCGCAATGGGACATTTCATGCTGCCCGATGTGAAGGGGAACATGAAGAAGAAGAACTTCAGACCGGCAAAATACGGGGACACCTGCCTGGAGGAGATGTTGAGGCTCCTGGATGAGAACGGATGCAGGAGGACGATGATAATTGCGAAGGCAGCGGGAGGGGCAAGCATGTTCAGAAGATTCGACAATAGGACCATTCTGGATATCGCAAGAAGGAACATCTTCAGCCTCAGAACGAACCTCGCACGGCTTCAGGTCCCGCTAGTCGCAGAGGATCTGGGAGGGACCCGCGGTAGAACGATCACCTTCTACCCCAGGGAGAACAGGCTGAATATCAAGATTCTCGATAACATATCCGAGAACGGATACAGATACGTGGATATATGAACAGGAGGTAGATGAAATTGAACAAGAAAAATGGAAAGGATCCAACCACACTCTTCGTGGGAGTGGACCTCGGCACATCCAAGACAGCCGTTGTCACGGATAACGGAATGAAAGAAACAATACTGTCGGTCGTGGGGTGGCCGAAGGACATAGTTGCCAGAAAGTTCCTGAAAAGGGAGATCCTCATAGGTGAGGATGTCATGAAGAACAGGCTCTCCCTGAAGATATCGAAACCCCTCGAGGAGGGTACGGTGAAGGATAACCCCGAGGATCGAAAGGCCGCAAAGGAACTATTGAATCATTCCCTGCAGCTTGCAAAATCCGGAAAGAAGTACGACAAGGTATTTGCGATAGTAGGAGCTCCATCCCAGACGGATCATATCAACAAGACCAAACTGATGGAAATCTGCAGGGAATTGACGGATTCCATAATGCTGGTCAGTGAGCCCTTTGCCGTGGCATACGGAATTGACAGCATGAACCATTCCATCATAATCGATATGGGTGCGGGAACCATCGATCTGTGCAGGATGCATGCCACGCTTCCCGAGGAGGGAGACGAGATATCGCTTCCCAGAGCCGGAGACCATATCGACAGGATCCTCAAGGAGCTTGTTGAGAAGGATTACAAAGGGGCCTCTATCCCACTTACCATTGCAAGGAAATGGAAAGAGGAACACGGATTTGTCGGAAAGGCCACGAACAAGGTGATAGTTGATGTACCACTCGAGGGTAAGGAGACGTCAATCGATATCACAGAACAGGTGAGGGCTGCTTGCGAATCCGTCATGACCGACTTGATCTTCGCTCTCAAGGGTTTGATATCATCCTACGACAGCGAGTTCCAATCAGAGCTTAAGAAGAACATCATTCTCGCAGGAAGGCTCTCCCAACTGGATGGAGCCGTGGAATATATCAGGAAAGGACTTCAAGATATGGGACCGGTGGAGATCAGGAAAGTTGAAGATATCATGTTTGCAGGAGCGGAAGGTGCCTGCAGGCTGGCAAAGGAGATGCCGGAAGAATACTGGACATCCATGGAATAGAAGGACCGGTATGATATATGGAGATGAAGAAGGATGACGGGGTGGACCACGAACGCCTGGCGGAGGTCCGCAGCGGTACCGTAAGACTCTCAAGGAAGCTTGAATCAACCGAAGGTGCCATCATACTCCACTCTCTTACCCGGTTTCCCATCGATCCGAGGGAGCTCAATGTGGGACTCCTGTTCATTCTGAAGGATGATGAAGTTGAGTTCAGAAGATTTCTTGAAAATGCCGACATCGGCCTCCCGTCACACATCCTGCATCAACAGGAGTTCGATCTGCTCTCAGAAATGAATCCCAGGAAAGTGCTGGACCTTACGAACGACTACATTGTCCTTCATGGAGATGTTCCACCCAGTATCAATTCCATGAGGATAAAGAATGCTATCAAGGAGAGAATGATCAATGGATTATCGGAAGCGATCCTGAAATGCAGGATGAAGGACAGAGGAGAAGGAAAGGGATCGGCGGATCCCTTTCTGGTAAAATACGCTCTGGGACAGACCATAGTCTCCGCCGCAGACCTGCACAGACTGGAGGACAGGATGATAAGGACCAGACGAGCACATCTGGTTAGCCTGTTCAACGAGATACCGTCATCGAGAGAACCAGTGATCGGAGCATATTCGTTTCTGAAAGGAGATGATGACAAGACCCGGTCATTATACCTACCTGACATGTTCTGCGACCTTGTATTCATTCCCCTCCTCAGGAGGCTGCAGAAAACATCAATGGTGTATCCTGCTCTTCCACCGGTCCCGGATAGCGTGTTGATGGATATCCTCGGGAAGGATATATTCAGATCCATATATGACGAGAACCGCAGGATCCGCTCATCGCTTGGGGCCAAACCCCGTTCGGTCATGGATTCTCAGGCACCGAACGAGACGGAGGAGCTTTTCTTCACGGAGGGCGAGGAAACGGAAGGAGAGATGGAACGAACAACCGGAAGAGCAGATGGGGAGGGGGGGGATCCGCAGGATATATTCACGGTGATTGGTGAGATGAATGTTTTCGATGGGGAGGGAGAGGAACATGAATGAAGTGGGAGATGAAGGGTATCTCCGTACGGATACCATCGAGAACATACTGATGAGAATATCCGGCTCGGGAGCGGTAAGAGCAGCCTCGACCCTGGGGGAGATGCTCGGAATGGATGTCGAGATCAAGGTCCCGCTTGTCCAGGTGGAATCCGTGGAGGAAGCGGTATCCCGGTTCCAGGATGATGTACCCAGCTTTGGAATATACGTCGAGATGGAAGGTGATCTCAGGAACCATTTCCTTGTTCTCATCTCGGAAGATGATTCGAAAAGACTGGCAGCTCTTCTGACAAACGAGTATCCGGAAAGGCTGGATCTTTCAAAAGACTCCCTGGCAATCTCCTCTCTGAAAGAGGTGGGAAACATACTTGCATCATCCTTCTCCAACGATCTCGGGGACCGGTGGGGAATGGATTCCCGACCCACACCCCCCGAGATCAGCTTCGATCTTCCCAGGGCTCTTGTCAGCTTCGTTCTCGTTCAGTTCGCCGGCAATACCGAAAAGACTCTTGTGTTTCATACTACCCTCAACGTCCGGAACGAGAGATTCCGCATAGATCTGCTCATGGCCCCTCCATGGGAGGAACTGGATAAACTGGACAAACTTCCCCCGACACCCGTCCAGATCTCGAGGGGCAATGTCGATGTATGAATCCTCATGGGGACCCGACTGCTCTCTCTCATTCACACTACCGTCGACAGACGATCGGCCCCCCCTCCATTCCTTATTACATCAACGCTGAAAGAAAGGAATGAGGCTGATCTGTGATAGGCCGGTTATTTGACAGCCGGTAACAGGAGGAAGACCTTTCTCCTGTCCAGATCGAATACGAAGAAACCCTCCTTTCTCAGCTTTCCGCAAACAGCGGAGAGCAGGGGTGCAAGCTCCCATCCGAATTCCTTCACGATATCTTCCTTGCTCATTGCTCTGAATACACTGTCCAATATCATGGTCCCATTGATCAATGTGGCCCATGAACGGTCCTCTCCCGAGTGAATATAGACCCTCTTGAACATTATCTCGGTGGGTCTGATCTCGCACGATCCGCACTTCTTCCTCATTACCCTGTCTCCACCGACGTCGAAGAGGAACGAACCCGTTTCTGGGGCCCTACCCTTGAAGTGCCTCAGGACCCTCACGATGACGGGAGCCATCTCCCACCCCGCAACAGCCGTTATACCGGATTTCGATCCGGTTCCAACGAGCGAATCGGATAGAACCTTGCCCTGGATCTCGGTAGCCATTACATACCTTCCGTTCTCTCGAACCACTACCCGTTTGAAAGGAATGAATCTCTTACTTCTTGCATTCCTTTCCCTTTCCCTGCGATAGACAGCTTCCTGAATGGACGCGTAATCCCCGATCCGCTCGAATATGGAGAGGGCTTCCTGGAATCTATCCGCCGCAAGAAGTGATCTCGCCTTTTCCTTCCAGCAGTTGTTGCACATGAACTGTGAAGAGAAACGCTCTCCCGTACCGCAGTGTGTACAGAAAAGAAAACCACATCTATCGCAGGCTCTCAGAAGTTCATTCTTCCCACCTCCCCGATCCCCCTCGATACCGCATGACGTGCAGTGTAGTACCGAGCCGGGGGACCCGTGAACCGACATGGGGTCATTCCTCCATATCAGAGTTCCAATCTGTCGGGGAAGAGTTCCTTGAGCCTTTTGAGTATACCGTCCTTGGAGAACTTGCACACAGCATCCAATGCTCCGTTTGCGATTGCCCTGCCAACGATGGAATCGGGATCGCTCTTCTCTTTCTCGACCTCTATCGATGTGAAGACCAGTATCTTGGCGGACGGATCGATCTCCTTCATGATCCTGGTCGCTTCCGCACCGTCCATACCGGGCATCTTCAGGTCCATGGTCACGAGGTCCGGGGAGCATCGGGAATAGAGCTCCACTGCCTCCTTACCGGTTCTCGCCTTTCCGACGATCTCACAGCCAATCCATTCCAGGAATTCACATATCTGCTCCAGAACGGCTTCCTGATCTTCTACAACCATAACTCCGGGTCCTGACATGTTTTCACCTTCTCATCCCTCATCACAGACGAATCTTCGCTTTTTCCAGTCGAAAATGTAAGTCCCATCCATCAACAGCTCGGCCCCGGCCCTTTCGAGTACGGGGGCAAGGTTCCAGCCGAACCTTTCCACAAGTGCATCCTTTCCAACCCTCCAGACATCCCCATGTTTGACAGTCACATCGCCTATCCCGTATTCTACTTCCCCGTTCACGGTGACCCTCCGAACCCTCAGCATGGATGAACGGTCGACTCCTTTCCCTGATACCGTATCGATAATTATCTCCCCACCATCGGGAACCCTGCCAAACCTCAGAACGAAACAGGCACCATCATGCATTTTCCCATCCCTGCAGAGCCCTATGCTCCCGTTGTATCTTCGCATCAATCTGGAAACAAGGAAGAGACCCAAACCGGAGCCTGGCTCGTCCCTTCCCCCCTCGAACTTGTTGAACAATCCCTCCATATCCTTCGCCTCTATTCCGCTTCCATTATCCTCTACTGTGACAACGATGCGGTCACCATCACAGCGTCCCTTGACAGTGATCACCACGGGGTCCTCGGAGTATCTGATCGAATTGTCGAACAGGTTCTGGAACACATCCCTGAGAAGGAGATCCGCGTTGACCCGAGGAAGTGATTCCTCGATATCGATATCGAACCGGACGTCCCTTTCGGAATATGTCGAACGCACAACATCGGCCGCCCATTGTATTACGGGGTCGAGATCGATTGGTTCCAGACGAACATCTCCCTCCCATATCTGGAGTAATCTCCTTGCATTGGTCAGAAGCTCATTCAACTGCCTTGACTGTGAAAGAATCCTTTCCACGACCCGGGTCTGTTTCTCGTTAAGGTTGCCGTAGACCCCCATTTTCATCATGACAAGGTTGTCGGTGATGGCCTTGTCAAAGTTCCTCACATCATGGGACAGCAGTGTGCTCATCAATTCAAGATTCCTCTTCAGCTCCATGGTTTCCGAGATGTCCGTGATCTGGATGATGCCAAAACGCTCCCCCCCACGGTTCCAGTAGATTGGCCATGCCTTGACGGAGATATCACGATTCCCGTCATCCCCCGAAGATATCTCCCGGTATCCTGACCACATCTTTCCATCATCTATCGTCCGGAGAAGCCTCTCGAGATCTTCCATTTCCATGAACCTTTCCCAGATGACCGATATGTGAACATCGATAACATCCTGATGACCCAGATCCAGGAGCCTTTCCGCTCCCCTGTTGAGGATACGAATGAGATTGCCCGGATCAATGACAATGAACCCGTCGCCGGAAGATTCCACAACCTGAGCAAGAAGATCCCTTTCCTCAAGTTTCCTTTTCTCCTCCTGGCCATCCCTGAAGATGATGAACCCGTCACCTATCCTCTCCACCCAGACAACATCTCCTATGACAGGGAACGTCGTTCCATCCCTCATCAGCCTGACACCGCTCAAGGGCCCATCCTCGTTGATACCTTTGATGAAGATATTGGGTGGCATCCCCTCTACCTCATGCCATTTCCTTTCAAGCAGCTCGAGAGCCACATCATTGGCCATTCTGATCCTCCCCCCCGTGAGAAGGAGAATACCGTCACTCACCCTGGCCATCATCTCTCTCGAATACTTGCCGATTCCGGGAACAGCATCAACATCCGTCCGGACATAGGATGCCCTGACCATGATGTTCCATCTCGAAAAAACACATAATAATATTACCGCGTCATTACCAGATAGGATAAGGACCTTTCCATGAACGCTCCGATCGTTTCGGACGAGTTCACGTCGGTCCGAATTCGATGAGAGTGTGAGTTTCTAGGTCTTTCCCGAGTGGTTACAGTGAGGACATCTGATCTCAAGCGGCTCTCCCGATTCAAGCTTCCGTTTTTCAACATCCATTTTGAAGGTCTTCTGGCAAAAGGGACATTCAATCACCGCACTGACCATCTTCACCCTTTCATCCTTCTCCTTGGATCGGGGGCCACGGGTTCTGTGTCTCCTGCCTACCTCGCCCAGAGGAGTGGCTTTCTTCTTCCTTTCACTCTCAACGGGAGAAGCGGGAGGGGCCGGTCTCCTTCCGCCGCCGATTCCATGCTTCTTTCCCGTATGAAGCGGAATGAGGTCCATTACCTCCTTCGATGCAGAAGACGAATCCACATCCGGTTCCTCATCCACGATCTCCGCATCCAGGATTGGGCGGTCATGTGGTTTCTCCATGCTTCTCATCAATTCACGCCGCAACTTCCTCTGACGCTTGGCCCTGAAACCCGTCAGGACGAGCACAAGGACCAGGATGATGAGCAGCACCGGGACCATGCAAACCAGGAATGTCGTGATATTCTCGAACCCGACATCATCACCGGGGCTCTCCGACACCGAGATTGTTATGTTATCATGACCTTCCAAACCCCTTCCATCCAGAACCGTCAACCTTACTGGGAGCTCCGCACCCGATACGGTGCTCCTCCACTTCACCTCGCAGCCCGTTTCCCTGGACCCGTCCGGAAGTTCCCAGATCAGTTCTATGATGTCGCCGTCCGGATCATAGGAACCCGAACCGTTGAAGACGAACAGGTCACCCAGTCTCCCCGATGACGAACCTATTACCCTTATCCTTGCAACGGGAGCCCTGTTCCCGGAGCTTACCCGGGGAACAACATGGATGGGAGAGACGGAAAGGTCCTCGTTCCCGGAGCGGTCCACGGCAGTGACAGCGAACCAGTATCCGGTTCCGGGATCCAGATCTCCGATAGTGACGGATGTGCCGTTGTCCGCTTCCCATTCCATCAGAAGGTCCTCCCCGGAAATACCATCCGGTTCCCCCCTTCCCATGTATATACGATACAACTTCAGGTCCGAGGCGAAGGAAGGCGACCATGACAGCCTGATCCTTCCGTTCTCCAGGACCTCGTATGTCAATCCGGTCACCGGTTCAGGGGGTTCCCTGTCAAAGGGACTGTATCCCTCACCTGTTACCATGATATCATCCAGGAGCCATCCCCGGCCTTCACCGGAGGGTCCCGAAGACAGGATGAACCTTACGGAGGTCAGGCTTCCCGCGACCTCTCCCAGGTCGAACCCTATCTGATACCACTCCCTGTCCCCCTGGAATGCTTTCTGTCCGGACATGGGACCGGAGGTGAGCAGTCTTGTATGCGGGAGGTCGGGATCCAGTGTTTTCCAGCTTCCATCGGGTAATCTCCCCTGTACAACGCCTCCGCAGCTTCCCTCATCGCCAAGGAACCCGAAGCTGTGAAAGATGTACATGTGCGCATCTTCCATGCTGGTCAGGTCGATCTGTGGTGTTTCCGCCATGGAGAGCGTCACTCCACTGAAACCTTCCTCCGAGCTAGCACCTTGCCTGTATGAAAGGTAGCCTCCGCTTGTAGAGGTTGGTTGAACGCCGCCGGGATCCGCAAGTTCGAAACTGCCATTTCCCTCCTCCGTGCTTATCCTCCATTCCCCGATATCATACGAGAATGATTCGAAGAACACTGCCTCGACCGCGAAGACGGTATATCTGTACGATTCGTCGACCACGGAATCGACAGTCAGATTCAAATGGACTATGTAGGGGCCCTCAAGCCATGGTGTCCACTCGAAAAAATCCGTTCTGACGTCATCATCCGTCACTTCCCGGGAATCCGAATAGGGGCCCCATCCGGACGGTCCCTCGATTTCCAGGGATACAAAGGTATTCGGGGGAATCGTCTGACCGTGGTTCACCACGGTGAACACAAGCCTGGAGGCCTCCCTTACAGGAAGGAATCCCGGAACAGAGGGGGGTTCCCGGAAATGGATGTCCACTCCGGGACGAACGGAACCCGATATCACTATCATATCAATGAACACGCCATTATCGACACGTCCGTCGGGTACATCCTCGAGCATGAACCTTACAGAGAGGGTATCCGCATTGATCGTCGAGAGATCGACGGACCTGCTGACCCATGAACCTCCCGAGGAACCGGTTACATTGACAAACGCGTTCCAATCGCCCACTTCATTCTTTACATCGATATGGAACCAGTCCGCATCCTCCCCTTCGCCGGATTCGTTCCGTTCATCAGATCGCAGCGTAAGGTCATACCAGATGAGGAGGTCCATTCTGATATCCATGTAGCTGGATATATCGATGTCCGGAAGGAGGAGATAGGAGCGTGTCCCGTTGTAATAGGTTCCGTTCAACGGGGAACCGAAGCATCGCTCCCCCTCCCCTGCCCTGCCGGGACCCGGATTGGCGGGCGTTCCCGGTCCGGGCGGCCCCCATTCCCAGCTGTCGAAAGAGCCTCCATGAGTGATGCCGTCGTCCGGATCCTCCATATCAAACCGGACAATGGTTTCCTCCGTATCCGCGGCCCTCGTGTCCGAAGCTGTTAATGCGGCCCATATACCGGATAGGAGCAGCACGACAGAGAGCATGGGGATGATGTCCTTCATTTGCACCTCCTCGACCGGCGGGAAGGCTCAATAACCTGTATGATTATTTAAACCCTCTAGGAGAACCGTGAGAGCGATCCTCCAGAAACCCCTCCAGCATGGTCAATCCCTTTACCGCCCGTTCACGTATGAACACATCGGAAATTGTGTTTGAGAATGTCGAGTCGTGAGGGTTTATCTCCACGATGGATCCCCCCGAAGCCCTTACAAGGAATGGAAGCTGAGAGGCGGGCATCACGATCCCGGACGTCCCCACGATCAGCATATCCATGCCGCTGGAAGCTGCTTCCCATGCCCGGGAAATGGCGCCTTCCTTCAGCGGTTCGCCGAATAACACGATATCGGGTCTCCTGTAGCTCCCGCATGAGCATTTCACGGACCAATCATCGGGCAGTCGTGAGGAAATGTATTCGGTCCTTCCACATGAGGGACAGATTATGTTTCTGATGTTCCCATGGATCTCAAGGACATCCCTGCTTCCGGCAATGCCGTGATACCCGTCGATATTCTGGGTCACAACGGGTCCCGCAAGACCCTTCTCCTCCAGCCGTGCAATCACCCGATGTCCCTCGTTCGGGGAGAAGGACAGGGTTCCCGAAAGCATCTCCCCGAGTAGAACCCATGCCCTTTCCGGGTCCTTCCTGAACGTATCGATATGTCCGTATTCCTCCGGATCGAACCTCTCCCAGATACCTCCGGGCCCCCGGAAAGGCGGCAGACCGGACTCCACGGACATTCCGGCTCCCGTGAGCACAATAAATGGGGGATGCTCCAGAAGTACACGGGCCGCTTCCGAATATATCTCATCCATCTCAAGCATCTCCAGCAGGGCATCAGCACTCATAGGGCTCATCATGTATCAGCCGTAGGTATTCATCATCTGCCCAATCTCCATTGGTTTTTTTCTATTTATGTCCACTCGAAGGACAGTCTGGGACCGGAACATCACTTTGGAAAAAGGAACGTCTCACACAATCCCATCCCTAATCTTCTGATTGATGTACCTTATCGAACCTCTGGTAAGCTCCACATCGCGTTTTATCCTAACGAGTTTGACCAGTCTCATCTGGATCAAGCGATCCATGAGCTTTTCCACCCTTCTCACGGGGATATCCATTATCTTTGCGATCTCATCCTCGTCACTTATTCCCGTATTGAGTACGAAAAGGAGTTTGTTCAGATCTTCATCGAGATCCAGGTCCAGGGTTATCTTGTCGGTTATATCCTTCAGATAATCCTCGAAAACCGAAAGATTATGCGACTCCCCTATCACAACAAGACCGACGTCCTCCTCTCCGGTATGATTGATGATGGTTATTGTGGGCATACCTCTGGAATCCCCGATGAACAGGTTCCTTCCGTAATCCACAATGGAGTCGTAAGGTATCGTGACCTTCTTCTCCCCTCCCAGAATGATCATGTCCTTGTCCCGAAGTATCAGACCGCCCCTTGTCCAGTTATCCGAATTATCCATGACCCCTCCCTGTATGGCCGGGTATTTGAAATATATCCTGCAGCTCCCGACCATCTCTCTCCTAATCCTCTCCACAGCCATGTCACGCGTCAAGGGTCCCAGGAAGACCACAACCTTGTACCTGTCCCCTTCCATGGTGAAATCGACCGAGAACGCTCTGTTCTCCTCCCCGGGACACCAACCCTTGGGAGCTTTATCGATCGCGGTTATGGATCGAAGAGATACGGGAACCTTCCCTCTTGAATTCTGGAAGATCAATCTCCGATCGGTGAGCACAACCATTCCCGGGGTTCGATTTGCTGCCGGATACTGGACCACGTTCTTCTCCGCGGGGAGTATTATCTCTCCCTTGTACCTGGCAAGCACGGATTCCTTCTTCATTCGGCTCTAGTTTAATCAACCGTAGCCCGGGTAAATAATTGATTGGGTTTCAGTTTCATGATACGAACCGAAAAAGCACAACGGTTTAATCCTATACCGGAATTAGACCATCAGAACTTTCGAGGTGCGAACATGAACAGGAAAGAATACATCTACTATGCCTTTCTGAAGAAGATCGTCTCGGACGGGTACATCTCCCTTGACGAGAGTTCGCTCATAATGATATTGGAAGAGCGGCTGGGCTTATCCGATGACGTCATGGATGAGATAACCGGAATGATACAGGATGGCGTCGAACCGGATCCGTCGGAGCTCGATAAACTCTCAAATGATCTCTCGGACCATCTCGAGGAGGTAAGCATCTACGAGCATGTCCTGAAGGAGGCCTGCAGGGATGAGGAGGTGAACGAGGATGAACTGGATGCCCTGGAAGAGCTTGCGGGAATACTCGGGATCTCCGAGGAGGAACGAAGGAAGATATACGAGAACGTGAGGGGGCACCCCGGAATAATCGGGAGAATGAGAAGGGCACTTCGCATGGAGAAGTGAAAGATTGGAACGAAAACCGGGAGTTGCCGCGGAGCCGGATATCGATATGGAGGTTGTCAGGGATTTCCTCAGGGATTATCCGGCAGTGGAGGGAACGATCCGCGAGAGGATCGAAGGGTTCCGAAGGATATGGATGAACCGGGACCTTGAATCGATGTTAAAGGAGCTCGTATTCTGTCTTCTCACTCCCCAATCCAAGGCAAGAACATGCTGGAATGCGGTGGAACGCCTTGAGGATAGAGGCCTGCTGACGGACGGTCGTTATGGGGAAGTTCTTGATGCCATCCCGGATGTGAGATTCAAGTACACAAAGGCCAAAAGGATAATCATGGCAGGGGAGAGGTTCATCGAGAGGGGCGAATTCATCCTTCCGGGGGAGCTGGAAGCCTTCACTGATCCATTCGAAGCGCGGGAATTCCTCGTATCCGAGGTGAACGGATTCGGCTACAAGGAGGCTTCGCATTTCCTCAGGAACATTGGGTTGGGAGAGGATCTTGCCATTCTTGACAGGCACATATTGAGGAACCTGCTCAGGGCCGGAGCCATCAGCGGCCTGCCGAATTCACTGACAGGAAGGAGATACAGGGACATCGAGGTCAGGATGGGAGATGTTTCGAGATCGATGAACATTCCCTTGTCACATCTTGATCTCCTTCTCTGGTTCAGGGAAACGGGAGATGTATTCAAGTAGGTGGTGCGTCGGATGATGGATAGGGACGTTGACATGCTGATCGGAGAGGTCGAACGGATAATTTCGGCAGACGGTGAAAGGGATGAAAAACTGAAGAAGATCTGCACTCTTCTGCATGACAGGGTGGAACATTATGATTGGGTCGGTTTCTACCTCGTGGACCGGGAGGAGGAGAGAATGCTCGTCCTGGGTCCGTTCAGGGGGGAGGAAACCGAGCATACCAGGATACCCTTCGGAAGCGGTATATGCGGGCAGGCCGCGGAGACCGGGGAGCTTTTCCTCGTTCCCGACGTGGCCAATGAGAAGAACTATCTTTCCTGCAGTGAAAAGGTTCGCTCCGAGATAGTGGTTCCCATCGTTAGGGGCAGTGAAATGGTGGGAGAGCTGGATATCGATTCGCATCGGATCGACCCGTTCACAGAACCGGATCGGGTCCTTCTCGAGAGAATATGCCAGATGGTATCAGATATCCTCTGAATGGACGCAGAGAGGCAGGACCCTGCCGTAGGACACATTCATTCCATCGAACTCCAGGGCTACGGGATGGACGTTGACACCGGCCAGAACGGCATCCCGGAAGGCTCTTGCGAATTCCGGGTCGCATTTCGCGTTCGGAATGAAGCATTCGGTATCCGGTGCAAGCACGAGAACGAGAACATCCGACTCGCAGCCCTCCTCCTTCAACCGGATAAGTTCACGGAGATGTCTGGTACCCCTGGTCGTTGGTGCATCCGGAAACAGTGCCCGGCCATCCCTTGACAGCGTGCAGCCCTTCACCTCGACATAATGTACCTTTCCGTCCTCCACAGTGAGATGAAAATCCAACCTGGAAGCTCCCGCTCTGACCTCTGCCCGCAAAGAGGAAAAACGACCCACCGGGGAGAAGGGGGAGGAGAGAATGGATTCCGCTATGTATCTGTGATAGGATGAATTGACAAGGACCCATTTCCCTCCCACCTTTCCCGATACCAGGTCCCATGATGTCCTGCGCCCCTCCCTGTCCGCCTTTCTAAGCTGAACGACGTTCCCGGGATAGAGTATCTCCTTCAATCTTCCGGGGTCATGAACATGAACCTTCTCGTTCCGGTACACGGTTCCGTCCGGCAGTTCAACATCCGCGAGAAGAAGAAAACGGTTCGGTCGGGATATGACATGTCCCAGAGCGTCGACCTTCACAGTGAAGAGAACGTTCCCGCTGTCACTCATCGAATTCCCGACGCAGGGGATGATGTTAAAGGATTTCCCGAAAAACAATCCATGCTGACAGGCTTCCACGTCGAGGAATCCCGCCGTGTTCGAAACAGAATACGGAGATGAGGCGCCACCTCTCCCGGAAGGAGGGTTTCATGAATGGTGCGGTCTGCTGCAGGAAGGCTTCCCGAAAGGACGGAGGATAATCACGTTATCGGGTTGGGCCTCACGAATCAAGGGAATACATAACTTCTGGATGTTTCAATGTATTCACAGGGTTTGCGGGAAAAAAAGGTTAATCGAGATTCCACTTCCGGGAGTAAGGGGCGTAGATATGCTGGATAAGGAAGCTCTCCTGAAAGTGACCTACGGGATGTACATCGTGTCCTCGATGAAGGGGCAAAGGATGAACGGGCTGGTAATAAACACGGCGAACCAGGTCACATCGAAACCCGCCTGCGTTTCGATATGCATCAACAGGGAGAACCTGACACATGAATATATTCGAGATTCGGGTGTTTTCTCGATATCCATCCTCAAGCAGGAAACGCCGCTCAAGTTCATCGGAAGATGGGGATTTCGCTCCGGCAGGGACATCGACAAGTTCGAGGGTACCAGTTACAAGACCGGCAAGAGCGGGGCTCCCATCGTTCTTGACAATGCCCTTGGCTACCTGGACCTGAAACTCCTTGACCACCTCTCCGTTGGAACACACACCATCTTCGTCGGGGAGATCATGGAATCGGAGATGATGGAGGATACGGCTCCGCTCACATATTCATATTACAGAAATATCAGGGGGGGAAGATCCTCCAGATACGCTCCAACCTACGAGGAATGAAGGGGAAGCCGCAGGGACTGTTTTTCTCGTGCAGCTCATGATAATGGTTCCGCATCTCCAAAGGCTCGTTCGGAGTTCCAAGAAGGTGAAAAAATCGGACACGAATGATAATACATTCGTATCCGAACTCTTAACCCCCACCCCCGAGGTATGGTGGGCAAAGGGAATTGAGGAGTATTTGAAGAGTCAAACAACTAGATGCTTTGAAATTCCTGTATGATGAAAAATATAAGGGACAGATTGAAATACGTTGGTGCACAAGGAGTGCACGGAGGAAGACACATGATCTCCGATAACATGCTCGAGGAGCTGAACAAACAGGTGAACGAGGAGCTGTACTCCGCATATCTCTACCAGGCAATGTCCGCTTACGCGAATTCCAAGGGATACAGGGGGGTGGCCCACTGGCTAGATACGCAGGCCCAGGAGGAGATGATACATGCCAGGAAATTCTACGATTACATACTGGAAAGGGGAGGAAGGGTCAGACTTCTGGGAATCAAGGAGCCCCCCGTGGATTTCGGGACCCTGCTTGATATCTTCGAGGCCGCCCTGGCACATGAAGAGCATATCACGGGCAGGATAAACCACCTTGTCAATACTGCCAGGGAGGAGAGGGATCACGCCACCGACAATTTCCTTCAATGGTTCGTGGCCGAACAGGTCGAGGAGGAATCCACGGCCACGGGCATCGTTGACCAGCTGAAGCTCATAGGTGACAACATGGGCGGTATATTCCAGCTCGACAGGGAGCTCGGAACGAGACCCTCACCGTCCACCGAATCAGAATAAACAAATGCCAGATAATGCATGCCCCACCGTGAGGAAACCACGGTGGGATCACGATGAACATAGCAAGATACGGTTTGAAGGATCTCCTTCTCGCGGCCGTCAAGAGCGAGGTCGAGAGCAGGGAGGTATATTTGCAACTTGCAGGAAAGGTCAACAACGCATTCCTGGCCGACAGACTGAGGTTCATTGCGGAAGAGGAGCTCAAGCACCAGGACTACCTGGAATCGGTATTCAGAATGCAGTTCCAGGAAGATGTCCCGGACCTCCCGGAGACCACTCCCGTCCCCCTTCCCGAGGTTCATGTCGACAGACCCTTCGTTCAGGCATCCTCCATCCTGACCCAGGCGATGGAAGCCGAACAGGCCGCAGCCGATTTCTACGAATCCCTCTCCGACCGTTTCGATGACAACGAGATAAGGAGCACCCTCATCTACATCTCCAGGATGGAGATCACCCATTACAGGCTGCTGGAGATAGAAAGGGACCATCTTCAATCCACCGAAGACTACGAGATGGAATGGGAAATGATGCATGCCGGCCCGTGAGCCGGTATCTTCTCCCTCCATGAGAAAACAGTATCTTTTTCCGGGAAGATGGCTCAGGCCCCGATATCCTTCGAGGGCTCCCTCTTCCGGGGATGCTTTTAATAACGGAGAGATATTAGTCCCCGTGAAGGTGGGAACATGTCAAGTATCAAAGGCACCAGGACCGAGCAGAATCTTCTGAAGGCATTCGCGGGGGAATCCCAGGCAAGGAACAGATATACATTCTTTGCAAAGACCGCAAAGAAGGAGGGATTCAATGCAATCTCGAACATATTCCTCGAGACCGCGGAGAATGAGAGGGAGCATGCCAAGCTCTTCTTCAAGCATCTGGAGGGAGGCATGGTGGAGATCACGGCCTCATACCCTGCAGGTGTGATCGGTACCACCCTGGAGAACCTGAAGGCCGCCGCTGCAGGCGAGAACGAGGAATGGAGCATACTGTATCCCGAATTTGCAAAGGTTGCGGAGGAGGAGGGATTCCCGGAGGTCGCAACCACTTTCAGGATGGTGGCAAAGGTCGAAGTGGAGCACGAGGCAAGGTACAATACCCTAATCGAGAGGCTCGAGGGGGAGGGTTTCTTCAAGAGGGAGAGCCCCATCAAATGGAAGTGCCTCAACTGCGGATACATTCATGAAGGAACCGAACCCCCGGAGATCTGCCCGTCCTGCAAGCATCCGAGGGCATATTTCGAACCATTATGCATCAACTACTGATCCGGAAGACGGTATCC
>NJDO01000052.1 GCA_002254385.1 Thermoplasmatales archaeon ex4484_6
GTCAGCTCCCTTAACTGAAGTTTCATCTCATCACCTCTCCATCAGACCCTTCTTCCCCTCTTTCCGCCCTTTGGTTTGGTCCCATCATGCGGTATCGGTGTAACATCCTCTATTCTTCCTATCCTCAGTCCGGCCCTTGAAAGGGACCTGATGACCCCCTGAGCTCCGGGTCCGGGAGATGAGGGGCCGTTCCCTCCAGGGGCCCTCACCTTGATGTGGATGTTGGTTATGCCCTTCTCCCTTGCCTTGTCGGCTATGACCTCCCCCGCCCTCATCGCAGCGAAGGGGGACGCCTCGTCCTTTGCAGCCTTCACGACCATACCGCCGGTAGCCTTTGCGATCGTCTCCGCTCCGGTAAGATCCGTCAGTGTGACGAGTATGTTGTTGTATGATGCATATATGTGGCAAACTCCCCATTTCTCGGTCAAGACGAGCCACCTCCTTCAGCAGGGACCTCTATCTTTATCTTCTCGGGTACCTGGGACGGGATCTCCATTCCCTCCTCGGTCTTTGTTGATTTCGGTCTCATGGGGTGCTCCTCGAACGAGAAGGGAGAGGATGAATGATAATCCACAAATCTTTCCTGGCCCTTGGGAACGAGCAGGCCCGGAATTGTCACCCTTCTATCCCCAAGGACTATATGTCCGTGAGCGATCAGCTGTCTCGCCTGTTTGGGAGTCGATGACAGGCCCTTGGTATACACCAGGGACTGCAGTCTCCTGGCAAGAACGGTCTCGATCTCGATTGCAAGGACGTCAACCAGGGCGGCTCCCTCGCTGAGCAGACCGAGTCTGTAGCATTTCTTGAGGAGAAGGTCCGCCTCCTTGATGGCCTGGGGGTTCTCCGTTCTTATCTGAGCCTGGAGGTTCCTTGCCTGGGCCCTCAGGTTCCTCAGGTAGGACTGGGCCTTCCACACCTCCCTCTTGTTCTTGAGACCGTACTTGATCATCAGCTCCTTCTCTTCCTTTATCCTCTCACCCTGCCACGGATGTGAAGGAGTGTTGTACTTCTTCTTTAGCTTCCTCGGATCTCCCATTCTGCCACCTCCTTACTTGTTCTTCTTTCTCGATACTCCCACGGTGGCTCCGGTCCTCCCGTTGGACCTCGATCTCTGACCCCTGACCTTCTGACCGGTCTCATGCCTGATCCCGCGGTAGCTCCTGATCTTCCTCAGCTGATTGATGTCCTCATTATGAATGAGCTCCAGTTCGGTGGCTATGGCATGGGTATCCTCGCCGGTCTCTATATCCCTCTGCCTGTTCAGCATCCAGGGGGGAAGATTGGAGGGGATGCTCTCTATGAGAGTTACCAGCTTCGAGACCTGATCATCGCTCAGGTCCCCCATCAGCATGTCCTTCTTGACACCCATCTCCTTCACGAGTATGTTGGAGATGCGGTAGTTTATACCGTGAATCGTCGTGAGGGCATCTATTATCTTCCTCTCACCATCGATGTCGGTGTTCACGATCCTTACAATATACTTGAAATCGGGGCTTCTCTCGCCCTCGGTCTCTTTCTTCTGGGTCTTTCCCTTATTCTTCTCGGCCATTTCAAAGCCTCCGGAAGCAGCCAGCGGAGGGCACAGAGCTCCCCTGCCGGCCCGCAGTGTTGGTCCGCGGCGGCCAGATCGTATCTGGCTTTGGCTTCAGGGTCCACCCGATGTTGGTTCTTTTATAAATCCCTTTCTGCATCTCCCGATGATTTCCGGGGAAGCTTCAACGACCGTAAAGATGCCCCGGCTATAAGAATAAATAGGTGCATCATCTCTCCCGCTTCAAGTGATAAATGATGGGAACCATAACCCTTGTCGGACGGAACATGGCAAAGAAGGGAGCGGTCTTCACATACCTGGGAACCGCCGACGAGTGCAGCGGCTGCAGCCTTGCCGAGATCTGCCACAAGCTTGATGAGGGCAGACGATACAGAATAACGAAGGTAAGGAAGGTCACCCATCCCTGCAGGATCCACGCGGATGATACCGTCACCGTCGTGGAAGTGGAAGCTCTACCCTACGAGATCTCCGTACCTGCAAAGAAGGCCCTTGAAGGGGCCATTATCAGGCTCGATGAGGCGGACTGTCCGATGAGATGGTGTCCCAACCATTCCCTCTGCAGCATTCCGGATGATCTGAAAGGATCAAAGGCTGCCCTTATCGAGGTCGGGGGAGCTCTCGAATGCCCCAGGGGGCTGGAATTGAGGAAGGTGAAAGTGGAACCGAAAAAGGAATGAAAGGAAGGAGGAATGAACATGGGTTCGGATATCTCGGGGCTTTACAAACTGAAACCGGAAGAGAGATTCAGGACGATCGCGCGGGCATCCGGCATCGACGAGGACAAACTGAAGGGGTTCCTTCCCGGCTCGTCAGCCATGGAGCTCCTTGACGGGATGATAGAGAATGTGGTTGGGACCTTCGAGATCCCCATCGGAATCGCCACCAACTTCATTATCAACGGGAGAGAGGTCCTCGTACCCATGGCCATCGAGGAGCCCTCCGTGGTCGCAGCGGCTTCCAAGGCGGCCAAGATCGCAAGGAGAACGGGCGGCTTCACGACCTCATCAACGGAACCGGTGATGATAGGACAGGTCCAGGTAACATCCATCGATAACATCGAGGAAGCATCCGAGGCTATCGAAAAGGCAAAGAGCGAACTGATGGCGATCGCGAACGACAGGGACCCGGTTCTCGTGAAGTTCGGAGGGGGGCTGAAGGACATCGGGATACGGAAGCTCAAAGGAGACATGGGAGACATGATAGTGATCCATCTCCTCGTGGACTGCAGGGATGCGATGGGTGCCAACGCCGTAAATACAATGGCGGAAGCCCTTGCTCCCGAACTTGAGAGGCTCACCGGGGGAAGGGTCGTCCTGAGGATAATCTCCAACCTGGCCGTTCACAGGCTGTCAAGGGCCGCGGCCGTCTTCCCGAAGGATGAGCTTGGTGGGGACGAAGGCGTCGACCTCATCCTGTGGGCCCAGTCCCTGGCAAGGGTGGATCCGTTCAGGGCATCCACCCACAACAAGGGCGTCATGAACGGTGTTTCCGCCGTCGTCAGGGCGACCGGGAACGATACCAGGGCCGTCGAGGCGGGGGTTCATTCATACGCCGCACACGGGGGTGGATACGGCCCCGTAACCAGCTATCACAGGGACGATAACGGCGACCTCGTCGGTTCGATAGAGATACCCACGGCAGTCGGACTAGTGGGGGGAGCAACGAAGGTGCACCCCGCCGCAAGGTCCGCTGTGGAACTTCTCGGTGTGAAGACCGCCAGGGAGCTGGGGGAGATACTTGCAGCCGTGGGGCTTGCCCAGAACCTTGCAGCGCTCAGGGCACTATCGCACGAGGGCATCCAGAAGGGGCACATGAAGCTCCATGCGAGGAATCTTGCCCTCCAGGCGGGAGCCGAACCGCATGAGGTGGAGGAGGTCGTCGCCCGCATGATAGGGGAGGGTTCGCTCACGGCCTCATCCGCCGAGGACATACTTCGCAGGATGAGGGACTCCGACCGGCATCCTTCCAGAAAATATAATTAATAATCTGCTCAATCACTTCCAGGTGAGGACCATGGAGATAATTAGCGTAAAGGTGGATAAACCGGAGGATATCAATTTCATCCTGGGCCAGTCCCATTTCATAAAGACCGTGGAGGACCTTCACGAGACGCTTGTCCAGAGCAGCCCTTCCATCAAATTCGGTGTGGCATTCTGCGAGGCCTCCGGGGATCGCCTGGTGAGATGGTCGGGCAATGACGATGAGATGATCGACCTTGCCAGGAGGAACGCTTCCAATGTCGGAGCGGGGCATTCCTTCTTCATATTCATGAAGGACGCATTTCCCCTGAACGTTCTGAACTCCGTCAAGATGGTACCCGAGGTGTGCCGGATCTTCTGCGCCACCGCCAACGAGACCGAGGTCCTTGTCGTGGGGAACGAGCGCGGAAGGGGAATAATCGGGGTCATAGACGGCAGCTCCCCGCTCGGTGTCGAGGACGAGAAGGGCCGGAAATGGAGATACGATTTCCTGAGGATGATCGGATACAAGCTTGGACCATCCGGGGATGAAAAGTGATGTCCCGGAGCGGAACGGGAGCTCACCCGGAAGGGGGACGTGAGGAGGAAGAGAACGAAGATGGGGAAAAGAAACCCCCATTCCGCCCCCGCCAGGCCCTGCTGCCGATCTCCATGATGGTCATTCTGATAGTGATCACCATGTCCCTGGCACTGTTCGTGGGCCCCTATTTCAAGGCAATGGGCCTGACATCCGAGATGTCCGGTTACACCGACAACCCCCTGAACGCATTCATCTTCCTGGGAATGGTGATAGCGTTTGCGGTGATCATCCTTCTTCTGAGAAAGCTCTTCAAGCGGAGAAGGCTCCGGTTGAAATACATATTTGCGGCTGCCGTCTTCCTCTCCACCATCTATGTGGTCTTTCCCCTGGTGGATATCGCCCTGAACGGAGCTCCCCCGCTATGGGAGGAGAGGGCCTTCGACGTGAGGGGAGCCGAAGGGGTCCTTCCCCTCGACCCGGACAATCCCGGCCAGGGGATGATCGTCGTAACGAACACTTCCTTCCATGTCATGAAGGCCGGGAGATACGAATACACCGAAACATGGTCGGTCAGGGACCTTAACACCACGTTCGATCCCCATTTCAACAACGGCATGTGGGTCCTGTCAGGGGTGTATGAAGGAGGATGCATGTACTGGACCCTCGACCGGGAAGGGAAGCTCCTCCGCTCCGGGCCTGTTCCGGGAGAAGGAGATGGCCTGGAGCTTCTGGGCGTGAACGTTGTTGCCGTCAATGGGACCAACCACCTTCTATCCTTCCGGATCGACGATGAGGGGAACCGGTCACTCCTGTCATGGATACCGGGGTCCAGAGAGACGCCGGCCGACATAGACTTCCCCGGAAGGGATGAAGGACCCTCCTATCCCGTGATGGGTTATTCATACGGAAGGAATTTCATCCATAATAACACCGGACTTGAGGAATTTTACTTTGAACCCAACGGGAGCGGTCTCGGGCTCAAAGGTACTGCCGGTGTGGGATTGAAGAACCATACATGGGTCAAGGTGGAAGGGAATTCCATGATCACATGGTCACCCGATCCGATATCGACACCGAACTCAACCACAAATGGGGGAAACAATGTGTTCGTTATCACCGCAGGCGGGGATGCGGCAAGCTCCTTCACGGTTCAGCGGTCCTTCCACTCCGGTGCGATCGATTCGCCGTACAGGGTTTCTTTTTCCACCCCGAAGGACCCCATACCTGACATCGACGAACCCTTCAGGTTCATCCGCATCCGAGGCAGGGATGTCGATATCAACACGAACGGGGAAACGGAGAGCCACACCTATTCCGAAGAGCCCATCGCTGTATTCCAGGACGGTCTTGAAGGAGACATCTACCTGACGTTCGACGGTGTGGTCATCAACGGACGCTACGAGAACGTGGAAAGGCTGCAGTGGTATGTCACGGTCTCCTCCCTGATGATATCCACCGCCATCATCGCCCTTCTCCTGTTCATCCCGAAATGGTACATAGTGGACATTGCGGGCATACTGATGGGCGCAGGTGTTCTTGCCATCATGGGATTCGGATTTCCCGTACTGTTCACGATCCTCCTCATGGTCCTTCTTGCCATCTACGATGCGGTGGCCGTTTACAAGACGAAACACATGATAGCACTGGCTGATGCCGTCGTGGAATCCAAGATGCCCGTTCTCCTCGTATTCCCAATGAAACTGTCATACAGGTACGAGGACGAGACCAACCTGATGGACCCCAAGAGAAAGAGGGAATCGCTCTTCATGGGCCTGGGAGACGTCATCATCCCGGGAATACTCGTGGTATCATCGTACGCCTTCCTCTCCGATGCCGGGGGACGGAGCCTGATGGGTCTTCCACCTTCACTGATCGTCTCCATCTTCACAATTCTCGGGATGCTCGCAGGGTTCTCGATCCTCATGACATGGGTCATAAAGGGAAAGGCACACGCCGGACTTCCCCCACTGAACAGCGGCGCCATACTGGGCTTCCTTGCGGGTCACCTTCTGATCTACGGAACTTTCGTGTTCTGGTAGGACCGTTACCGAAACGATAATCAGAAATGAGCCCTTAGCTCCGATGGAGCTCAAATGAACGGTTTTCTCGTGGTGCTGCTGCTGATGCTGCTGTTCGGCATGTTCCAGGGCTTCACCGTATGCAATCTGACCTGCGGACCCCTCCTCATACTGAGACTTGCAGGCCAGGCAAGGGGCGCCAGGGAGGGATTCGGACTCTCCCTGCTGTTCTCCCTTCCCAGGGTCATCATACTCACATTCCTAGGGGCCCTTCTGGGGGCTGCCGGTTACTCGACATCGGCCCTTGCCGAGCTATCATCCATATCCTGGTTCTCGGGAGCCGTATACATCATGATAGGGTTGATAATGATCGCCACGGGCCTTGTGTTCATAATGAGAAGGGAGAGGATGAAAGAGGCCTGTTCCAGGAGCAGGAAGAGCATGAAGGACAGGATACTCGGCCTCATACTGAAGCTCGGACCCGGAAAGGGAAAGAGCGAGGGCAGGTCCATGATGGGGCTCGGCATCCTTATCTCCCTCATATGCTTCGTTGAGGCTTCCGGAGCTTCCGTTGCTGTCTCGGGCCTCGTTGGAATGGATGCCTCCACCATCGGGACGGGGGTCCTGTTCGGTGCACTGACGATGCTGTTCTATTCCGTGGGACTGTCAATACCGCTGCTGGTGATCGGGGCGGGAGCTTCCGAGCTGGGAAGGCGGTTGAACACCGAGGACGTGAGGGCCGTTGTGGGACTGCTCCTGATACTCATCGGCGTCATCATCATCGGTCTGGAGACCTATCTCATCCTTTCGTGAGGTAGAGCTCGATGAAGGACCGTAAGGTTAGGCTTCAAACGGGGAGATGAAGAAAAGATGCGACACGCAGCCGCAGTCCGAGCTCCCGAATCCCTTCACACCTTCATGTATCTCTCCAAGGGAGCGGGCACTCCCGCACTCCAGACCGGGATCGTATTCCTTCCAGAACACCGTCCTCCTGTCCGCAAGATGCGAGATGTGGTCTATGTGCCATCTCTTCCTCTCCGGTTCCCCGAGATGCCTTCTCACCCTGCCCCAAAGTCCCCTCTTCGCGGAACCCACATAGACGTATCGACCTTCCCCGATGTGAATCGTGCCCAGGGAACCCACGGAAACATCATGAGGTCGATCGAATTCGAGCACCAGAAGGTACACCGCCGGTCCCGTCGGGGGATCCTCCTCATCCATTGGAATAAATCCCGAAAGTGGAGGGATCAGATGATCACCTGAGACGGTACGTCTCCAGGTTCATGGGCATCATCGTGGTCATGCCGTATTTCCTGTGAAGGGAGGAGGCGATATCCATCTCCTTCAGCTCGTCACCGTGATGGATGATTATCCTGTCCGGTTTCGGGTCCATCGTGGATATGTAGTTTATAAGCTGCTTTCTATCCGAATGCCCGGAGAATCCATCGACTGTCTCCGCCACGGCCTTGAGGCTTATGGCCATGGGCCTTCCCTTCTCGGAGACTATCAGCTCCTGCATGCCCTTCTGTATCTTCCTCCCCAGTGTGCCCTCGGCCTGGTATCCGACAAAGACAAGGGTGTTCTTCGGGTCGGAACCCCAGTATTTCAGATACTCCATCACGGGTCCCCCGTTGAGCATACCCGAGGTGGCAAGGACAACGCAGGGTTCCGAATCATGCAGTATGTTCTCCCTCATCTCCCTTGAATCCACCTTGTTGAAGAAATCGGACAGGAACGGGTTCTCGTTCCTCTGGAATATCTGGGTCCTCAATTGATTGTTCAGGAATTCCGGATATGCGGTGTGGATAGCGGTAGCCTCCCATATCATACCGTCAAGATAGATCGGAGCTTTCGGGATCTGACCGTTCTTCATCTGCTTCTCCAGAACGATCATCACTTCCTGGGACCTTCCGACGGCGAAAACGGGTATGAGGACCTTGCCCCCGTTGCCGAGTGTTCTCTTCAGGACAGACTTGAGCTGGGCCGCAGCTTCCTTTCTGGTGGGCTGGAAGTCCTTCCTGCCGCCGTATGTCGACTCCATCACAAGTGTTTCCAGCCTCGGGAACTTGTTGGTCGCCGAGTTGAACAACCATGTCCTCTCGAATTTGATGTCTCCCGAATATGCTATGTTGTAGAGACCGTCCCCTATATGGAAGTGGGGGGATGCGGAACCCAGGATGTGTCCGGCATTGTGCAGCGTCAATCTGATGTCCGGGGCGATATCGGTCGTTTCGTTGTACTTTATCGGGATGGTGTGGAGTATCTCATCCTGAACATGTTTGGACTCGTACGGGGGTCTCTTTCCCTCCGCGGCTGCCACCTTTATGTAATCGAGCTGAAGGAGGGCCATCATGTCCCGGGTGGGAGCCGTGCAGTATATGGGACCGTCGTAGCCATATTTGTACATGAGGGGCACGAGCCCCGAATGGTCGAGATGGGCATGGGTAACAACGATCGCGTCGATGGACTCGAACGGCTGGACCTCGGACATCTGAAGGTACGGCGAGGGATGGTCCTGGGACCCGACGTTCACACCAATGTCAATCAGTATCTTCGAATTCCGGGTGGTGAGCATGTGGCACGACCTTCCCACTTCTCTGTATCCCCCAAGGCTCGTGTTCCTTACCCAGTTCTCCCCATCCGGTATATCCCTGAATATCCTCCTTCCGACCTTCTTTAGAAAGTTCTTCCTCCTCTCCGTTATCTCGGGATCCTTCAGATACTGCCGGATATCCTTCACGCTCTTCGATTCTATGGGCGGTGTGCGCACAACGAGCGGCGCCCAGCCCGTTCTCTTCTTTATCTCGTTGAGGTTGGACCCGTGCTTTCCTATGGCAAGTCCGGGAGAGAGGGCCTCTATGGTCACCTCGTTGGAATCATGATTGAAGGCCACATCCGTTATTCTGGCCTCGATCGGTATTATCTCCTTTATTATCGCGCTGGCCTCGTTTACATCCTTCACCAGCGATGAATGAGGTCTGATGGCCACCCTCCTCTTCAACCCCTGGGCCAGCTTCCGGACCAGATTGGTGTCATACACGAATTCATCCATGTTCCTGGTCTGGATTACAACGACCGGACCCTCGAATTCGACACCGGTTATCTCGATGTCCTCCGGAACTATGGCCTCCACATCTTCCTTTATTCTCCTTAACAGAGCCTCATAACTCATATCTTCCACCCCGTTAGTGGATCTCTAACATCCCTTCATGGACTCTTGCCATGTCAGGGTCTGTATACCGAACAAATGAATGATTGTGAAGACAGATCCGTAGGATATTCATCAAGAATAAATTGGATAATTCTTGCTGCACGGAATTCGGGGAGGCACTCAAGGTGACCCGAACCGAAATTGTTATCAATCATTTAATATTTAATTTTTGCTTCCTTTTTTCGATCTCTTTCTTGGAAACGGGTTTCCATCCATCCTCACTTATCACTACGATATCATACCCGTTCCCGGAGGCCGAATCCCTTTTCATCGAAGCAGTGAGGGCCTTTATGGCAATATCTATTCCCTGCGTGGTCGAAAGCTCATCCTTGTAATTGTCCTCCAGGACACCGTATGCATACGGAGAACCAGAACCCGTTGCACAGTATTTATCGGGGATGGACCCACCGGCAGCATCCAGCGAATAGATGTGGCCACCTTCGCGGTCCCATCCTCCGAGCAGAAGCTGGACCCAGTAAGGATAGTATCTGCTCCCCGAAAGGATGTTGGCCGTCAGTGTCGCCGCGGCCTTCACGGTCATGGGCTGGTCCCTCTTCAGTTTGTAGAGCTCGGCCTCGGCGGTTATGTACCGGGCAAGGCTCTGGGCGTCCCCAACCAGACCCGCAGTGGTGAGACCTATATGATCATCAATCCTGAACAGCTTCTGGGTCTCGGTATGGGCTATCAGCGTTCCCATTGTCGCCCTGTGCTCCGTAGCCATGATGACCCCGTCCTTGCATACCATTCCAAGGGTCGTTGTGCCTGTCTTCATCTTTTCCGGTTCCGTACTCATGGGTCCTTCACCTCTTCGGGATGGGATGGCTCCCTCCATTCTCTCCTGTCTATTTAAGGTTGTTGTAAACCCTCTGCAAATGGTAAATCACACCCGATATTGCCGTCATGAGAAGCTACGCCGGGAGCGATGAAAGCGGACCGAGCCTGCACGATCGATGAAGGCTGCAATCCATGTTCCGGAACCACCGCCCGAAACACCACCGTATCCTGTCCAGGGAATAGATATAAGTAGTTCCCTTTTCTGTTCTCATCGCTCGTTTCCTTGAAGGTGGACAGATCCATGAGAACCGCAGTCTTCCTGGCTTTGCTGCTGCTTACCAGCCTTATCCCCGCGGGATTCGCAGTTTCCCGGGACATCGACAGGGAGGGATGGGACCTCCCCGACATAGTCCCCCTGCCCACCCAGGTCCCTCTCTCTTTCGAAGGATGGGACAGGGATGCGAACAACGACCGCATCGACGACATGCTCGAGAGCGGATGCACACTTGATTCCGAGAACGGGATGATCGGTATCAACGTCCATATGGACGGTCCTATCGATAGGGTGGATGTCGGGAGGATCATGGACAGGGCCTCTCTGCTAGGATTGACACCGCATTTCCTGAGGGTGGGGATCTACACGACCGCCATCTATCTGCTCGTATCGGAAAGCTCCATCGATAACATCCCCCGGCTTCTCACGAGTGATGTGAACTTCATAGAGTACAGGCCGAGGATCGTTCCCTTCCTGGACGTATCCTCGAGATCGGTAAGGTCGGCTCCATCAACGGAATACTCTCCCCTTACGGCCGGAGACCTCTCAGTGACGGGAGAGGGGATCAACATCGCCGTCCTTGATTCGGGGGTCGACAATGCGATCCACGAATCGCTCAGGGGAAAGTTCGTCTACGGCGTTGATTTCACGGGCACGACCACCATCTTCGGTGTGGATCCCGACGACAAGGACGGACACGGCACCCACGTGGGAGGGATTGCCCTGGGAACGGGAGGTTCTTCCGGGAAATATGTCGGAACGGCCCCCGGCGCATCCCTCGTGGATCTGAAGATATTCAAATCCTTCGGCACGATACTCGGGAACTCCGATGAAGCTTTCGAATGGATACTGGAGAACCATGAAGAGAGGAATATCAGGGTGGTCCAGTGTTCCTTCGGGTCCTCGGTTACAACATCGGGGAAGGATACCACCGCCCAGCTCGCGAACAGACTGGTGGATGACGGGCTTGTCGTTGTCGCGGCAGCGGGTAACGACGGAACGCAGGGTATGCCCTCTCCCGCATCCGCAGACAAGGTGATCACCGTGGGTGCGATCAACGATATGGGGACCATCGATCGTGATGATGATTCACTCGAAGGTTTCTCCAACAGAGGACCCAGGGCCTCGGACGGTGACCTCGATGCGGTCGATGAATTGAAACCCGACCTGACCGCCCCCGGAAGGGATATAATGGCCCCCAAACACAATTCGATATTCGAATACGTTCAGATGACGGGGACCTCGATGTCATGTCCCCACGTCTCCGGTATTGCCGCATTGATGCTCGAGGCGGACCCGGAGCTCACTCCGCTCCAGGTGAAGGAGATCCTGAGGGACACGGCACAGCAGACATACCCCCCATCAAGAAAGGACATATCCCCGAAATACAACTACAGATCAGGATGGGGAAGCGTCGATGCATACGGAGCCGTGAAGAGGGCCCTGGATCTCAAAGATCTGCATATCGAAGCTCCCGCAGAGGCAAGGGCGGGCGAGGAGATCGGAATATCGGTGTCCGGAGCATTGACAAAGACCCCG
>NJDO01000053.1 GCA_002254385.1 Thermoplasmatales archaeon ex4484_6
TTGCGTAAGGGATATTGAATTTCCCATATGATAATAAATCGGACACGAATGATAATACATTCGTATCCGAACCTTTAACCCCCACCCCCCGAGTTATAATGGGTAATAGGAATTGAGGAGTATTCAAAGAGACAAAGGACTTGATGCTTTGAATTTACCATATGATGATATATGAAGATACGATTCATCGACCATGGTGCAGGGACAGCTTCCCTTATACCGGCAGTCATTCGGATTCACATGCGGCCCCGCAGCCCTGATGATGGTAATGAAGGGTCTGGAGCCGGAGCTCGAACTTGACCGGTATCTTGAACTGGATATATGGAGGGAGGCCGCATTGATGGAATCCAGGGGCACCTCTTCATTCGGTCTCGCACTTGCCGCAAGGAGAAGAAACTTCCGGGTCACCGTCCGCACGATCTCCGAGAACATCGGTTTCACATCAAGGCTCGTCGAGCATTTTCCCGGTATCGACGTCGAATTCATGGAGATGCTCTTCGAACATACAAGGGACCAGGCCCTGAAGGAGGGTGTCGTCTGGGACCGCAGGTACGTGGAGATGGGGGATCTGAGGGAGTCGCTTGCGAAGGGGACATTCCCCGTTGTGCTTGTTTCGACGGAGATGATGGGGGAGGAGGAACCCATCCCGCACTGGGTTGTCGTGACAGGAATGGATGATGGCACCGTCAGGATCAACAACCCGGAGACCGGCAGGGAAGAGGAATACACAACCGACCTTTTCGAGAGGTTCCTGGGTTTTTCAGGATGCAGATGTCTCATATCCGTCGGGAAATGAGCGCATCAGAACGATGGAGATGCAGAGGGATGGAGAAGCGAGCCTATGCTGGCGGTGTCCAGGACCGTTCTGTATATCCCCGTGGATGCCAGTCTCACGGGCTCGAACCAGTCCCTGACTATGTATCTCTTCACCAGGGACCGGTCCCACCAGTGAACGAGTGAGATGACGCCTCTCTCAATTTCCAGGGTGGTCATACCCAGCTTTCCGATCACCGCTCCGGAATTGAAAAGGGAAGGAGCCCCGTTATCCCTCCCGAAAAGGGGGCGGTGAGTGTGTCCCATGAAGGTAAGTATGCCATTCTCTTCCGAGAAAAGCGATAATCTGTTCTCCTTGCGGGTCACCGGTTTTCCTTCCAGTTCCAGGGTGAAGTTCTTCAACTTCAGGGGTTTGATGAAACCCCTTGTGATCATCCTGTTGAACCTGTGCATCCTCTCAAGGAAATGTGAACCCTGATGACCGTGAAGGAAGAAGAGTTCGGCGTCCATGTAGAGCATCCTTACTGCCTCGAACTGCCGGTCGATGAATTCATGGGCCCCATCGAAGAGAAAATCCAGGTCGTGATTGCCGAATATCTTGAAAAGACCCGGACCGTCCTGGAATCTATCGAAAAGTCCGTAGATATCCTTCCACCTGGAAAGAACCCTCTTCAGCCGGAATTTGTGCAGTTCCTCGACGTCGCCGTTCAGAACGAGCTTGAATCCCCTGTCCAGGTAGAAACGGGACATCACCTCGGAGAACAGACCGGAGTTTCCCCTGAAATCATCGGCCATGCTCCCGTCTCCCATGTGAAGGTCCGATGCCACAACTATCCTGTCCGATGAGGCTGCCTTGAATACCGGGGACCTGTTCCTCAGATCCGACAGTCTGCTGAGAACATCATCATCGACCATCATCGCCTTCACCGGGGGGCTGCCTTTCCTGGGGTCCGGCAGACCTGCCGCCGGGCGAGAGGTGCCTACATCGCCATATCATAAAAACCTTTGTCACCATTATGTGATAATTAGATAAACAGAAGGACCTTCTGGCTCCACGATTCCACTCGCTGTCGAACCCTGGTTTCGATTATTCGTGAACATTATTATCGTCCCCTGGTGAGACGACAGTGCTCCGGACACTCCCTCCTGCAAGCGGTTCTATCATCCTCACATAGGCTTCGAGCTGTGCCTCATGCTCCTTTCTCCTCTTCCCTGTCTTGTAATCCACGATCAGGGCGTTGCCCTCATCGTCAATTACGAGAAGGTCCACCCTGCCCTTCAACGGATGTTTCTCCCCCCCGCTTTCGAGGTAACCCACGAACTCGACCTCCCTGAAACCGACACCGGGACCGAGAGCCTTCACCTGTTCCGCCATATCCGATGACATCATCGATATCGGCCCGGCAAGGTCAGGATATCCATACTCCCTGACAACCCTTTCGACGGGGATCCCCTCGAGGACCCTGTGCACCATTTCACCCAGCTCGAAAGGTGCGGGGCCGTCATTCCCCGCTGCCCTCGGGGTCCGGGTCCTATCATCATCGATCGCCACACCCAGTATTTCGGAGACCTCCTCCCCCGTGGGACTGAGGAACCCGCGTCCCTTCGCAGGTATGACACCGCAATCGGTCTGTATCGAAAGTTCCGGAGTCGTTGACAGGGGCTCACGGTCCTCCTCTTCCTCTTCCTCAACGAGCTCCTCCACGCTGTCTCCGGAAACGCGAACGATGTCCACCACCATGCGTCCGATCTCCTTTTGCCCCTCCTCCATATCGTGGAAGGAGAGATCCATTCCGTCAACGAGAAGCTTCATCATGCCCTTCGGCTCCCCCTCCATACCGTTCCTTCTCACCGGGATGGCTCCGGAAAGAACCAGATGATCCCTCGCCCTCGTGCAGGCGACATAGAACACCCTCTTCTTCTCCTCGGCCTCCTTCAATTCGGCATCCCTTGCAGCCTTTTCGTATGCGGGTGTCCTCAGGTAGTCCCCCGATCCGGTGTCGAGAACCTTCATGGCGATCCCATCATCCTGCGAGATAATACATGTGGGACTCTCGTTCTTCCTGCCTTCATGTTCCAATCCCAGGATAAATACGATGGGCCATTCCAGGCCCTTGGCCGCATGTATCGTCAGCAGGGTGACCACCTCGTCCTCCACGAAGAACTGGGGCTCTCCCTCCTTCGGCGGGTCCTCCACCAGACGTGCAAGTGAATCACGGAGCTCGGCCACGGACGTTCCGTTCCTCGGGTCAGCGGTCCATTCTAGTATCCTGTCCAGGTTGCGGTACTGTCTTCTGCCCCCTGCCGTGGCATGCACACCGGTAGCGGAGAATATCTCCGCCAGCACCATTGCGGGTTCGCTGCGGAAGGATATGTCGATGAACCTTTCCAGCAGATCATGGATGCCGCGAAAGGCTTCGTTCCTGCCGAGCTTCTCCCACAGGGTGGAGCCGTCCGAGAGCGAGACGGACATCAGGTCCTCATCGGACAGCGAGAAGAACGGACCCTTAAGCACGGATGCCAGGGCGATGTCGTCGTTTTGATCCACGAGGAAATTCAGCAGCTCCAGTACGTCCTTCACCTCCTGTCTCCTGAAGAAACCTCCGCTGTTGTAGACCCGGTAGGGGATGGACGCATTTCGCAGGGCGTCCTCGTACCTGTCGAAACCGGTCCTCGTGGGAACGAGTATTGCGATATCGGAGAACCTCGCATCCCTCGGACCGTCCTCATCCATCACCTTCCATTCCCTCATGGCCCTCATTATGAGATCCGCAGCCTTTCGTCCCTCCCTCTCCTCGGACCTCCTGCTGCCTATGACCGATACGACGGTCACCGATCCACCCGGGCCCCTGTGGGCATCCAGGGGATCGAAGGGTACCGACCAACGGTTCCGGTCGGTTCCCATCAACCCGGGGAATATCCCGTTGACGAACTCCATTATCTCGAATGCGGACCTGAAGTTCCTGTCAAGGACCACCACCTTCCCCTCCTCATGACCCTCGAGCATCGAGGAAGCCTCCAGGAACAGGCGAACGTCCGCGGACCTGAAACCGTAGATGGACTGTTTCGGGTCACCGACCATGAACAACCTGCAGGATTCCCCCCCGTTCCACAGAAGCTCGGCTATGCGCCACTGCCTGGGATCCGTGTCCTGGAACTCGTCGAGGAGGATGTGGGTGTACCGCCTTCTCATTTTCCGCAGTATGCCGCCGTCCTCCTCGAGCATACGCACCGCCAATGATATCTGGTCGTCGAAATCCATCGAATTGAGCCTGTTCTTCTCCCTGGCATACCGGGAATGAAGGGCCTCGAGCACAGTTATCACATCGAGCAGCCTCCGCTCGGCCCTCTCGAGCAGGGAAGGGTTCCCGATGAAGGGGAGGATGGAACCGTGCTCGGAAACGAAGATGGAGACGGCCTTCACCGAATCCTTCATCTCCCTGTGGTCCGCACCCCACACCCTTGAGTTCCCAAGGGAATTGACGCTTCTGGGACTGCCGCTCCTGGTCAGCAGGAACGAACGTGCACCGTGCAGGGCTTCCAGGATCTCCCGCCTGGTTCTCCCTTCCCTGACGGCGGACAGGACCCCGGACAGACCCCTCAGGAGCTTCACTCCCGAATCACTCTCGGCATGGGGAAGCCCCATGACAGACAGGCGCTCCAGATGGGGCATGATCCCATCCAGACCCTCGAGGGCCGAAGACATCATCTCCTCCGCTGCCTTTCTGTGGAACAGGACGGAGGCCTCCTTCAACCCGGAGGAACCTATGTCATGGGGGAGTTTGGCCCGGTCCCTTATGAGCGATTTGAGGAGCTTGACGACCCGCCACTGCCCCAGGTCAACGATGAGCCTTCGAAGGGCCGGGGATTCCGGGCCGGGGGTCGTGAACATTCCGTTGATGATGTCCGAGAGGATGGACGTTATCTCCGTTTCGTTCAGCACACCGAAGTCCGGGTCGATCCCCATCGAGAGGCCCTCGGTCCTTATGAGACCGGTGCAGAAACCATGAATGGTGGCGATGTCGGCTGCCTCCAGATCCTCCCTCACCCTTATCCACCTGCCCCCCTCCTCATCGGAGAGGGCCTGGACCTCCCTCATTATACGCTCCCTCATCTCCAGCGACGCCTTCTCGGTAAATGTCAGGGCAAGGATGTTGGACGGCAGGACATCCTCCTCCCCGCGAAGTATGGACAGATATCTCTCCACGAGGACCTTTGTCTTTCCGGATCCCGCGCCGGCGGTCACGGAGAGATTCATCCCGGTGTCCAGGGATTCCAGCTGCCTGCTCGTCAGTGTCATCCCGCATCACCTATCCTGCACAGATCGCTGTAGGGACAGTATCTGGGACTGCACCTCTCCTTGACAGGAAACTCCCCGGCCCTTATCGAATCGATGATCTCGAGAGATGTATTCACCGCCTCGGATGTCATCTTCGATACCTCCACCAGAGAGGAACGGATCACGTCCTCGTCGGGACGTTCCATATTCCATATCCTCTCTCCAATTACCGGATCTTTTTTCAGGCCCCCCTTGTTCCGCACGTAGTAGTAACCTCCCCCGGCCCCGATATCGTCCGGAAAGACCTTCCCCAGTGCGGAGATGTACAGCGGCACCTGGAGGGATTCCTTGGGCTGGTTCCCGCTCCCGGTCTTGTAATCCCATATGAACAGCAGGTCACCGCCCGGGGCCCCGAAGCGATCCATCCTGTCTATCCTGCCCTGGAAAAGGAATCTCTCCTCCTCCGTCCCTCCCGGAAGGGAGATGGTGACCGGGGCGGAACGGCCCCCTGCAAGGGGGCCGAACGTCACCTCGCATTCGTCCACCTCGAACACACCTCCGTACTCCGCTTCCAGCTCCACGAACTCGTCCAGAAGTCCCTTCTCGCCGTCCGTCCCGAGGAGCAGGTCCGTGAGGGCATCCCAGAACGGCCCCGCGTAAGGATAACCCGCCAGCACCTCTTCGATCAATCCCACCGCACGTGCCAGATTGAGACGGTCTATCCTTCCTCCCATCCTCTCCTTCCACCTCGTGTAGAACAGCTCCGCGATGGAATGGAATATCAACCCCTTCCTGTCAGGAGGGATGACTGGCCTCAGATCCTCCCTTTCCTCGAGTCCGAGAATGTACCTGGCGAAAAAGGAATACGGGCACTCCCTGTATCTCTCCAGCCTCGATGCGGACCATACATGTTCCCGCCCGAACCTGGCCGAGAGCCATCCCCGCATCGCCTCATCCATCAGCCTGAAACCACCGCCTTTCTCCCCCTCCAGCCATCTCATCCGCCTCCCGTCGATGCCCCTTCTCACCGATGAGGAGAGATACGGGTCGAGAAGGTCCAGGAGCGAACCCGCATCGTTGAGCAGATCTATGCTCCTCCTGCTGTCCGTCTCGTACAGATGCAGGGAGGGATCGTTCAATTCACCCAGCCTCTTCAGTACATCCGTCCGGGAAAGAAGGGCCTCGGGCATTGCCGCCTTCTCCGTCGAGAGACCGTCCATGAATGGGGACGGCAGGACGGGCCTGAGATCATCCTCCATATGATAGGAGAGGATCACCTCCTCCGCCGCGTTCATCGCGATGCAGAGGTCCTCGAGCTGCCTTCTCCTCGACGGGACCTCCTCCATGCCCAGTTCAAGCTTTTCCCTCTCACTTAGTATCCTGAAGCCACCCGGCTGCGAGGGTATCATCGAGGATGTGAGCCCCCCTATTACGGCAAGCCGGGAGCTCTCCGTGAGGGACCCCTCGATACCGAGGACCCGTATCCCGCCGCGCTCCCCTACTGACGAAAGTTTCACCATCCCCAGCTCCCCGTTCAGCATGTCCATCATCGTCTCGTGGTCCACCTTTCCCGTACCGAGGAGATATGCCCTTCTCCTTATTCTCGCAAGGGACCCGATCAGCACATCCACGGACCTCTTCACATCTATCCGTTCCGGATCCTCCGGGTCCGCGGGCGGTGCGATGGCCCCGCCTCCTTCCAACCCCAGATATTCGATGAAGGACAGGATCTCCGAGGAACGAGCCCCCGCATCACGCTTTCCCCCGGAGATCGATCTCAGCTTTCCGAAAAGTTCCTGGAGAATGCCGGCCCACCTGGCGGCATCGCTCTTACCCCCATCACCCCCCGCGGCAAGGAGACCATCCACCCACGAACCCACGGGGTCCCGGCCCCCGCCCATTATGTAATTGTCCCTTGTTATCCTCTCCAGGCTCGTGACGGGGGGAGCTCCCCTCTCTTCGAGATAGGTCGACAGGAAGGGAGATGACAGCACCCTCAGAACGTCATCCCTTCCGAACCCGTCCAAGGGTAGGCGGAGCAGGTCCGTCACGCACCTGACCGCCGGGGCACTGTTCGCATAGATGTCATTTCCCATATCGATCGGCAGACCGTACCTCCTGAACAGGATCTTGACGAAGGGGTCGTAGCTTCTCCTGGACGGAAGTATGAGAGCTGCCTCCGACGGGTCGAGATCTCCCCCCGAAAGTCTCGATTTGAGGAGCCTTGCCACCGCCTCGATCTCGTCCCATCTCGTCATCCCCCTCACGAGTGGGAGCGTCACGTCCGAATGTACGGTCTGCCTTTCCTGCGCTCCCCTTTCGGGTATGGTGAAACGGAGCCGGGCGCCGCCGGCTCCCATCCTTGCCGCATGTTCCTGGACAACGACCTCGCTTGCATCCTCCATCACGCGCTCCAGGAGCCGGCGGAACGAATTGGGAACATGTCCGAGCATGTACGTTCCGATACGGGAAAAGGGCAGCTTCCCTCCGTTCTCAAGGGCCTCGAGAACCTTCCAGGGGACCTGCTCGTGATCGCAGACATCCAGCTCGTCGAGCCGCTGAAGATAGGCCCCGTATACCCTGCCCAGATCGACCCTCCTGCCGTCACCATCCATCAGGGTCCGGGGGTCAACTCCACCCGTTATGAGCTCCCCTATCTCCCTTGCCATGTGTCGTGAGAGCCCCCTTCTCACGTCCGATCCTCCCTTCAGATGCGGGAGATCCGAACTCACCATGATTTCATGGACCAGTGTTTCCCTGGATACCAGATCTATCAGCGGGAGGGGGATGGCCAGAATGTCGTAGGCCCTCTCGGCGAACCTTCTGGGGGTCATTATGTTCCCCGAGACCCCGCCGCCCATCTTTAGGAGCCGCATCTTTGCACCAAGACAGGCCCTCTCGCTGGGCATGAGGAGCAGTGTACCCATCTGCTCCTTTATATCTCCGGAATAGAGGTATTCGACGATGGATGCACCGCCGTCACTTTGGTCAACTATATCGATATCAACCGGTTCCATGCAATTCTCCCCAACGTAGCACCTTATGAACGGATGGTATTATAATGCAGAGGGGAGAGGGATGTGCAAATCTTCTAATTCTCATATGAGATCCGAAAGGTCCTGAGGCACCACAAGGATGGGGGTGCGGCAGTCGCAGAGCAGTTCGAAGGTGACCCATTCCGCTATCAATCTGCCGGCGGATGCCCCGACAAGGATCAGGTCCGCATCGTGTTCCTGGGCGAACCGCTTCAGGCTCTCCACCAGATCCCCGCTGGTGTAGAATGCAGTTACCTTCACACCCTGCTCCCTTCCCTTCTCCTCGAAAAGACGCAGGGCAGCCCATCCCTCGCTCTCCTTCGAAGTCGCCGTCAGGTACTTGGGGTCCCTTATATGAACGACATATATCTCCGCGTCCAGCCTCTTCGCCACCTCGATTATCGCGTCCCCCCTCTCCTTGGCGGGGAGATATCCCGATGTGGGGACCAGGATCCTCTTCTTGGTCTTACTCATCATCAACCCTACCTCATTTCTCGATAATGAACATTACCCCGCTCACACCTTCATGTACCTCGTCTTGTCCCTGAGCTCCCCGAGGTCGGATATCCTCTCCGCAAAGGCGTCGTGCTTGTGAATGGACTCCTCGGAGACGGATTTCACATGAAGGACCGCTTCATCCGGAAGGTTCCTGTACCTGTCCAGGAAACCGTCTATGATGTCCCTGACCACGTCCTCCACGAATTTGGGTTTCCTGTGGGCCTCGAGGACCAGCTCGGCCTCTCCCTTCCGCTTCAGTATCTCGTAGGTGGGAGAGGAGAGATTGCTCTCTATGAGGGATATCAATTCATCCGCCTCGATGTCCATGGGACCTGCCATGCCTATCTCAAGAAACGTCCTGTTCTTCTGATTGTGGGTCGGAACGGGGATCATATCGAGGATCTTGAGCCTCTCCTCGTCGATGTCCTTCTCCCTGAGCTCCCTCTTCAGCAGGACCCTCACGTTCTCCATTGCGCATGGACATGCGCTCATACCCGATACCTCAACCCCGATGGCCCTCCACGGGATCTCGTCATCCTTCCTCACCTTGGCCCTGGCGAATATCCTGTAGTTCTCCGTAACATTCCTGCCGTCCGGGGATTCCTTCTGCAGGAAATAGTCCGCGGAGAGCTTTACGTCGGCGTAGGCGGCATATTCGTGGGATCTGAGAAGGTCCCGGGCCACCCTCTCCACAAGCTTCTCCAGGGAATCGTTCTCGTCGCGGACAGCATGATCGACCGCCCTGTGGATCACCTCGACATGCCGGGACATGTGAGAGCCCTTCTGTTCGGCGGGCAGGTCCACAGATATATCGAACGTGGGAACCAGTGTGACCTCCCTCCCCGGTCTTCTGATGATGACCGGACGCTTCACCCCCTCGATCCCCACACGGGTCAGAATGAACGATGACCTCATCTCCTCACCCTGGACGTCGGGCATGTCGTTCACGGGATCACCCGACTGTATCTTCGATATATCGTGCTATCACTCTCCCTGCGGAGATCCTTGTCGTGGGGTTCTCTATCGTGTCCGAGGAGAACAGACCGTCCAGATGGGGGGTCAATCGCTCTATCCCGCCTCCGGTGAAGAGGCCGTGGGCGCAGCAGGCATATACCTTTTCGGCTCCCTGTTCCCTGAGGGTTTCCTGGGCCCTTAGTATCGTTCCTCCCGTGGCGATTATATCATCCACGATGGCAACGTTCCTGCCGTCCACATCAAGGTTCTTCGGTTTCATGCTGACGGTCTCACCGTCCAGCCTCCTCTTCTCCAGATGGTCGAACGGCACACCCGCCTCCGATGCCGCTTCCCGGGCATAATCAACGGCTCCCGCATCGGGGGAGAGGACGAAATCCACCCCCATCTCCTTCAGGAATGCCCCGATATCCCCCATGACCGACAGGTTCACCCTGCTCTTCACGTCCGTGAAATGATCAAGGATCGTCTCCTTGTGAAGGTTTACGCATATGACGTGGTCAAGGGACATCTGCAGATGTCTTGCCATGGTCCTTGCCGTGAACGACTCGCCCTCGTTGAACACCCTGTCCTGTCTGGCATAACCGAAGTACGGGACAACGCCCCAGACGGAGCCCGCTCCGAGGTCGCTCACCAGCTGCGAGAGTATGAACATCTCCATGGCATTGTGGTCGGGATATGTGGACTGGACTATCACGACATCCTCGCCGTCGAGCGGTTCGAGGACCCTTGCATAGATCTCGCCGTCCGGGAATCTGCGTATGTCGGCCAGAACCGTATCGGCTCCCAGTTCGGAAGCGATGGAATCGGAAAGCCTTGGATTTGAGGAACCTTTCAGAACCCGCATGGAGGAACCCTTCTTCGGTCTAAACCCTACAGATAATAAAACGTTTCCGAGGTTCCTCAGAGCTCTTCCTCTATCCTTATGAGCTCGTTGAGCTTGGCTATCCTCTCGCCGGATACGGCTCCCGTCTTGATGCAGATCGAACCGAATGCAATACCCAGATGGGCTATGGCCGGATCCGTGGTCTCCCCCGACCTGTGGGATATCACGTTCTGGTATCCCGCCTCCTGGGCGAGCCTGACGGTGTCAATGGTCCTTGTCAGCGTTCCTATCTGGTTGGGCTTTATCAGGATCGCATTTGCGGAGCCCATCTCTATACCCTTCTCCAGCCTCTCGTCGTTGGTGACGAAGATGTCATCTCCGATTATGAGGCAGCCGTCCCCGATCTGTTCCGTGAGGTCCGCCAGTCCCCGATAATCCTCCTCGTCGAAGGGGTCCTCGATCGAGAACAGGTCATACTTGTCGTAAAGCTCGGCCATGTACGCAACCTGGCCTTCCCTGTCCAGGGTCCTGTCTGCATAGTGATACTTGCCGTCCTTGAAGAAGGACGATGCCGCCACATCTATCGCTGCCTGTACGGGGAAGCCCACCTCGTCGGATACCTCATTGCACGCAGTTGTGACTATCTCCATCGCCTCGTCATTGGATACCTTTGCCACCCATGCCCCCTCGTCTCCCTTTCCAAGGGCCACATCGGGATATCTCTTTCCGATTATGGAGGCCACATGCTTGTGAACGGCAGCGCCGGCGAAAACCGAATCGATGAAGGTTTCTCCCTGGGGCACGGTCAGGAATTCCTGTATATCCGTTCCTCCGATAGCATGCTTTCCCCCCCCGAGAACATTCCCCATCGGATAGGGCAGGTCGACGTGCATCATTCCGCCGAGGTAGCGGTAATACGGGATCCCGAGGGAGTCGGCGGCTGCCTTGGAATTCGCCAGGGACAGCGCGACAACGAGATTTCCCCCGATCCTCGACAGGTCCTCCGTTCCGTCTATATCGGTCAGGAGCAGGTCGAGCTCCTCCTGATCCACGGAATCGAGCCCCACCACCTGGGGGACCACTTCCTCCCTGAATATACTGATCCCCTTGTCGAGCCCCCCGTCGGGGAACGCCTTCACCTCGTGAATGCCCGTGCTGGCGCCGCTCGGAGCACCGAACCTTCCCATGCCGCTCTCGGTCCAGACATCGACCTCGACAGTGGGGTTCCCCCTGGAGTCGAGAATCTTCCTTATCACAACGTCCTCGATTATCGTCATGTCACAACCTCCGAGGTTCATATGCCCGACCCGTAAAAGCCTTTCGTATGCCCGGGTATGTGGTCCCGCATGTCGGGACACTGACCATCAGCCTGAAAACGGGAGCTCCGGTATGCGAAATGCCTTTATAACTCAAAGTAGTTCGTTTTCTCAAGGGAACCACATGAGAGGGAGAATGGATATATTGACGTCAGTTGTTTCAGCAATCATCACCATGCTTGCAGTACCGGGTCTTGCGGCAGCCCAGGATGCATCGGGAGGAAGCTCGGGAGGAGGGGACCCGGAGCTCGGGGTGCTATGTCTGATACTTCAGTGCCTCATCCCGCTGATAATATACCTGATATGGGGCATGGTGGCGATCTGGGCAAGGAACGACGCTGCATCAAGGGGGATAGATAGTCCGTGGTTGTGGGGCGTGGTGGTATTTTTCGGTGGGATCGTGGGTCTCATCATCTACCTGCTGGTGCCCAGGGCCCAGGCGAAGGAGAGGAATGTCGCAGATCACGGGAGAATGGAATTGAGACCACCTCCGGGAACCTGCCCCCACTGCGGTTCCTATGCGGGAACGAACGTGGGAAGATGCCCATCATGCGGCGGAGATCTCGGGGGTTGACGACCGCCATTCTTTTGACCCAGCAGAGCTTTCATGTCCCATGGATTCCAAGGATGAGAATGCTCTAGCGGAGCTGAAAGGATTGGTCTCGGATTTCATCTCCGAGAGGGACTGGGACAGGTATCACAGACCCAAGGACGTTGCCATGGCACTCTCCATAGAGGCGGGGGAGCTCATGGAGCTCTACCTCTGGGACAGGTCCCCCGGCAGGGAGGATCTCGAGGACGAGCTCGGGGACATACTGTTCTTCCTCCTCGATATGTCCATAAGGGAGGATGTGGACCTCAAGGAAGCGTTGAAGAGGAAGCTGGAGAAGAACCGGGTGAAATATCCCGCCGACCTTGTGAGGGGGAGCGATCTCAAGTACACGAAATATAGGGAAGGTGAAGATGATGGCGGACAAGGATGATCTCATACTCCACAACATCGGCAGGCTCTACACGTTCCGGGGAGAGGGAGCCGTGGCGGGAAAGGCCATGGACTCGCCGGTGATCATCGAGGGAGCGGCCCTTACCGCAAGGGGAGGGAAGATATCCATGGTCGGCAGGGAGGAGGAGGTATGGGAGAGGGCGGACCTCGGGGAAGCCGCGGAATGCATCGACTGCGGGGGAAGGGTGGTCGTCCCCGGCTTCGTGGACCCCCATACACATGCGGTTTTCGGGGGCACAAGGGAGTTCGAGCTAGCCATGAAGCTGAAAGGAGCTTCCTATCTGGACATACTCGAAGCCGGAGGGGGGATACTCCGCACGGTGAAGGATACAAGGTCCCTGTCGACGGAGGAGCTGACGACCCTTCTCGATGAGAGACTGGACCGGATGCTCCGCTACGGCACAACCTCCGTCGAGATCAAGTCCGGCTACGGACTCGACAGGGAGACGGAGCTGAGGCTGCTCAGGGCCGTCAGGGGTTCCTCGAGCCCCCTGACCAAGGTTGCCACCTTCCTCGGCCCCCACGCGGTCCCTCCGGAATACAGGGACAGACCGGATGAGTTCCTGGACATGATGATCGAAATGCTGGAAGGTATCGCCAGGGAAGGGCTCGCGCAGTATGCGGATATCTTCTGCGAGAAGGGTGTGTTCAACGCGGAACAGACGAGGAGGTTCCTGAGCGCTGCCAGGGAAGCGGGGCTGGGTGTCAAGGTACACTCCGACGAGATCGAGAACCTCGGGGGGACCATCGTCGGAGCTTCCCTGGGTGCCGTATCCGCGGACCATCTCCTTGTCTCCACTGAGAAGGACCTGGAGGCCATGAAGCGAAGCGGGACCGTTCCCGTTCTGCTCCCCGCGACACTGATGACCATATTCGAGGACCGGGTCCCCGATGTCAGAGGAATTATGGAGATGGACCTGCCCCTGGCAATTGCCACGGACCTGAACCCAAACTGCATGGTCGAGAGCATGCAGTTCATCCAGACGCTTGCCTGCTACAGGCTCCGTATGACCCCGAACGAGATACTCGCGGCCTCCACCGTGAACGCCGCATTCGCCATCGGTCTCGGGGACAGGAAGGGGAGGTTGAAGGAAGGTTACGATGCCGATATACTGATACTGAAGGATCCCTCCTTCGACCATGTGGTCTATCATTTCGGCGTGAACCATGTGGATACCGTCATCATCAACGGAAAGGTAATCGAGAGGGACATGGAGTGGTGAGAATGGACCTGGACACCATCATGGAACTGAGGCATTCGGTCAGGCACTACACGAGCCTGAAGCCGTCGGACAGGGATATCGAGAAGCTCCTGACCGCCGCAGGCAGGGCCCCTTCCGCAGGCGATCTGAAGGCCAGGAAGGTCTTCGTCATAAGACCCGGTTCGAGGATGAGGGAGGAGATGAACCGGGTGCTGCACCAGGATTGGATACATGAAGCTCCCTTCCTGCTGCTCTTCTGCGCGGACCGCAAGGCCATAGAACCCTACGGCGAGAGGGGGAAGGAGCTCTATTCCGTTCAGGATGCGACGATCTCAGCCGCCTTCGCCATGCTGAAGGCAGTCGATCTGGGTCTTGCAACGTGCTGGATAGGAGCGTTCGACGAGGGAGCCGTCTCGACCGCTGCGGGACTGCCATCATACCTCAGACCCGTCGCCATACTGACAGTGGGATACGAGGGATGAATCTCATGTGGACCTATGTGATCGCATTCACGGAAGATCTGAGTTCGTTCGTCATGGTCAGATCCAGAAAGAGGGGAGGGTGGGAGATGCCCGGAGGCGGCGGCCTCGAAGGTGAGACGCCGCTTCAGACCTCCCGCAGGGAGTTCAGGGAAGAGACGGGATACGAACTTATAACAAGGGAAGAATGGTCGACCCCCCTCGAGGACGGGATCGTCCATTTCGGTCTCATCGGAAGCGGAGACCCGTCTAGAAGGTCCATGCGGGAGATAGAAGAAGTTGGTATTTTCGACGAGCTTCCCCGTCCCCTTGCCTTTCCCCGGGAGGAATACGCTCCCCTTCTGGAGCTCGGCCGCCGTCTTCTGTCATGATGTTCACCTTATCATGGGTATCTCCCATCTGTCAGGGGCCGGGACATGAGGCCGGGCCGGTCCTTTCCCTGCCTCGGCCCTTAGGTCCGCAAGCTCTATCTTGCCGTCGTCCATCCCCGTCACTATACCAATGAGGTCGACCATGTTTGTCCGGTCGGGCTCCTCCAGGTTCCCTATGAACACCGTCTTGTTGGATCCTATCCTGTGGAAGAGTGCGTCTATGAAGGGCTGTGTCGTATTCTCCCTGGTGCCCCGGGGGGTCACCAGATTGAGAATGAATCCCTTGCCCGTCTTCGGGTCCCTCTTCAGGAGTCCGCATGAGACGAACTCGTCCACGGCCGTCTCCGGGTCCGCCAGATAGGACCCGCCCACGAATATCGTCCCCTCGTTCCCCTCCTTGAAAACGGATCTCAGATCGGAGACCGTCAGGGACCTCTGGCTGTTCCCGTAGATGACGTTGGAGAGGGAGATGACCGTCCAGGAGAGAAGGGCGTCAAGGGCCTCCATGGTCCTTGAAAAGGGCTGGCTCCCGTTGATCTCCTGGAACCTGTCCTGGTCTATTGTGAGCACGTTGAAGTTCCTTCTGAGCATCCGGTTCTTCGCATGGTTGGCTATCGTGCGCGGCATGGACTCGAGCGTGGAGGAGGGGATTATCAGGAAGTTTATGACAAGGGCCCCGAGCCCCTCCGCGGTGGAGGCTATCACGTGGCTGGCGCCGCTTGCCGTCCCCTTTCCCAGGGTCGCGATCTGGACGACAAGTGGATAATCCTTCATGTATGGTTCGAGGTCCCTTCTCGCATCTTCCGCGGACTTCTCCCCGAGCTCCGTAAGGCCCATGGCCCCCTTTCCCCCGCAGAGTCTTCTTCCGATGAGGAATTTCGTATCGGCCCTCGTTCCCTCCAGGTCGGCCTCGTCCGTGGTGATGTACAGCGTGTCCACCACGTTCGTGGAGCCCTCGTGGACCATCCTCATGATCCTCTTGGCCCCGCTTCCGACACCTATCACCAGGACCTTTCCGGACCTGGGACGGGAGGAGCCCCTTCCATGCATTCGAAGACCCCCCCGTCACTTCGACCGGTATATATGGTGTTCAAGGTTCCCGTAGCGCTCCTCTATCACGTGAAGAGCCTGGGTGTACATGGCCATGGCCCTGATGTACTCGGGTGTGTTCTTCGTGTTCTCCGCATACGAATTCAGCTGTTCCAGGTAGAGCAGGTCGCTCTTTGCTTTTTCGGTCAGGTCCTCATCGAACTCCATCATTTTTTTCCCCCTTTCAAGGTGCTGTTTGCCCGGATGGGCCCTCGGACCGCCGTCTTTTCCCCCGAATGCGGTCGGCTTCTGTGCGTATGAGGATGCGTGCATCCCTTGGTGCATCCCGTTATCATGACTGCGACATGGCGTCCTGCTGCATCTCCACGGCCCTTGCGTCCATGTCGGATCTTGCCAGCTGAAGGTCCTCTTTCCTGTCCTGCTCGACGGTCCTTCTTATCTCGCGGACGCCTATATCGACGGCCTGCGAGAGGAGCATGACGAGCGTGGTCCCGTACCCGTATGTGATGTGAAGCCTTGAAGCGGTCCTCATCGTTGCGGCGGATACCGGTATCTCCACCCTGTTCTCCCTTGTTATCATCTTCGTAGATACCAGATTGTCAAGGGCCATCTGTATTACATCCGTCTTCGAGACCCCCGATTCCCTCGACACCCTCTCCAGTATTCCCAGATGAGAAGGGTCCAATCGAGCGGATATGGTGGTCTTCCCCGTCATTTATTTCAGCTCCCTTATCCCCATAAGGCTGATGCAATACGGTTGTATTACGACATTGGTCTTTCTGATATAAAAATATATTTCTTTCAGTGAGCTCCCTGCTTCTGTCATTGGTTAGGGGAGGAAGGGGCATACTTTACACACGACTTATCATTTCAGGAAATTCTCTGGAATTTACTATTTTGATCCCTTCCACTTCCTTCGTCACCAGCAGATCCTGATCTCCTGATATGAAATAATCAACTTCGGAAGCAATTGCGCATTCCAGTATATTGTTGTCTGCCGGATCCCTGCTTTTGATACCCATCTTTGTCTTGACCGATACCAACCTTGAAAATGAAAAATAGATTCTTAGGAGTTCATCCATCTCTTCTGTGGTCAAATTTAATTTTCGGTATTACAGCACTCTTTCCACTTCCGATAGAACGCCGATGGAAGTATGATTTTCAAGCATTCCATCCATGCACATGTCAATGATCTTTGATTCGTTACCGTTCCAAAGAATGCCCGACACATACACATTGGTGTCGATGACGACCTTCATTCAGTTTTCCCTTGCCTTCTTGACAGCTTCTTTCACATCATCTCTCGTGATGTCCATTTTCTGAATCCTTTCCCTGATCTTCGAAGTTGTCTCATCGAATTCCTGCTTCAGAGTGGAGGATCCGATCTTTTTGATGACAAGTGTATCACCATCACCAATGGCAAGAAGTTCCTCTCCTTCTTTCAGGTCCATGCTCTTCCTCCAGGCAGCAGGGATCACTATCTGACCTTTTGATGATACCTTGATTATCGAAGCGTGCATCGTATCACCTTAATAAGTAAGACATATCTTACATTTCAATTTACTTGTTATCAGCTTTCAAAATACCTTCAAGTTGTTTCACAATTACTGATAACCTCACGATATCTTTCTTCAAAACGATTCTTCCGTTGCTGATTACCACAATCTCCCCCCTCCGATCATTCTCGAAATCCTCCGAAGAAAAATCTTCAGGAGGTATAAAT
>NJDO01000054.1 GCA_002254385.1 Thermoplasmatales archaeon ex4484_6
TATACACCGATCTTCCTGGTCAGGAAACGGTGATAACGTCCAGGGATGGTGGTGTGTATCTGGTTTACCGTGATCAGGGTCGGTGGGTGAAGGAGAGGATATGGGATTCTCCCGGTCAGCAGCTCACTCCCGCGGTGGGTGATCTGCGGCCGGACCGGGAAGGCAACGAGATCCTCGTGGTGGGTCTGTCCTCCGGTACGGAGGACGACGATCCCGGGGACGGGACCGCCACGGTTCTTTACCGTGAGGGTGGCTCCTGGAGGTTCGAGAGGGCCTTCACCGACACCAAGCTGATACACGGCTGTGCCGTGGGAGATCTTGATCCCTCGCATCCCGGAATCGAGGCGGTTCTCACAACGTTCAATTACACGGCCGTTGTGCTCTGGTGGGACGGTTCGGAGTACCGCAACGAGCTTCTGTTCACCGACAGCCACAATGTGAGGAAGGCGGTGATCGCCGACATTGCCCCCTATCATGACGGGAACGAGGTGGTCTGCGTTTCCAAGTCCGGGAATGTGACCCTTTCCTACGGGACCGCGGGCAACTGGACCTCCGAGACAATCTACAGCGGTCTTCCCCTTGCCCGTGTTGCCGTGGGCGATGTGGACCCCGACCCCGGTCTGGAGATATATGCCGGTGTGGGCATCAAATGGTCAGGCTCACGGTGGGTTGATACCGTGGTGTTCGAGGACGTGAACAAGAACAGGGGAGTGTGGGCAGGGGATGTCGATCCGGATATCCCCGGACAGGAGCTCTACACTTTCGGATATTCAAGGCGATTGGTTCAGGTTATCGACCCTTTCGGCACGGGTAGAGGGTCCAGGGAGATCTTCAGGGATACGGCCAGAGGTCATGAGATAAGGATAGGGGATATGGACCCCGCAAGTGACGGGAACGAGATCGCCCTTGTGGGATACTCCGACAACCTGACGGTCGTATCCATCAAGGAGGAAGGATCCTCGCTGACACCCTCCATCCGCTACACCAGCCGGGCAACGGTCGGATCCGGGGAGGAGACCAGCCTGGACCTTGAAATAGACGGTGGAGATACCTACATGGAACTCGAGGTCGTGTCACCTGATGGTATTGAGGCCTCCGTCTATCCGGAAATGCTCTTCATAATGGGTACAGCCCGCCTTACGATCCTTGCCGAACCGACGAGGGAGGATGCGGTGAAGGACGTGACCATCGTCCTGAACTATCCCGGAGGGAACACGACGGTTGTAATCGCTCTATCCGTGACCGGAGACGATTCACCACCCGTACCCGTATCCATCAGTGACAGGAGCGGTAATGCGTTGAACAACGGTTCCACGGTTCCATGGAACGGCACCATCCTTGTGGAGTTCTCCGAACCCGTAACCCGGGATTCCTTCGAGTCGGCGCTCGAATCGGGAGCGATAAGGCTCGATTGGGGGGACGAGGCCAGGGACGTGGAGATAACCCTTTCCGGGGATGGAACCGAGATTATGATCGCGCTGGATGAACAGGTCCCGGTCGGCGGAGTGAAATTGACCATATCCGGGCTTCGGGACGAGGCCGGGAACGAGATGGGGGCCCTCACCATGGACCTCAACATCAAGGGAGAGGAGGAGAACGGCCCGGGATCCCTATGGTTCATCATACTTGTGGTGTTTCTCATCATCGTCGTCGTTGTTGCCATCATGTTGTACTTCTTCCTCGTGAGGAAGGGAGAAGATGATATGGATGAGGAGACCCTTCCGGACCTCCCCAAGAACATTTAGGATGAGTGATTCGACTGAAGGAAAGGATACTGGGCAAACTGAAGGACGCCATCGAAGATGACAGGGTGGATGAGGATGTTGTACCTCTGCTGGATGCGGTCAATCGCTTCAGGGATGCCGTAACAACATCATCATGCTCCGGCAGGGTACAGCTGATACAGGTAGGGGAACCGGGGGACAAGGTGGGGGCGAAAGTCCTTGGTAAGTGGCACCGCCGGGTGGACCAGCGGGAGCTCCGTGAGGCCGTTGACGGATGGAACGGTGAGGGGCAGCTGCATCTTCTCGTTCAGCCCCTTCTTCTCCATGTTCGATGCAGGGACCTGCAAACCGCGGTCGTCCTGAGGCACGCCGCCCAGGAGAGCGGGCTGAAGTTCTCCACGATCCGGTCCGTCAGGATGGACCGCGCCGGAGAGATACCGGAATGGGGGGTGGTCGTTGAATTCCTCGGGACCGAGAGAATGGAGGTCCCCCTTCACGTGTTCGGCGAGGGACAGAGAAGGGACGCACTCTTCCCCCTGCTGGAGCACGGAAACGAGCTCCTGAAAAGGACCAAGCTCCATATTGATGATCTGGTCTCCGCGCTCTCCCTGATAGATCTTCCCCTGGAGAAGTGATACATGGAGTACATGAAGAATCGCCCATCCCGCCAATAACCTTTAAAAAGGCGTTAGCCATCCGATACAGGGGGTGCCTCCGATGGCCTTGCTCAACAAACCCGGGGTATTGATGTACCATTTTGCACTGTTTATTTTCTTCGGAACGATATTTCTTACGCTGAAGAACCTGAACCTGGAGGACATATCCGCAACACCCGCTTACAGTGATGCCCTCAAGACATGGATATTCTCCGTCGTCGGAGCGACATTGATAATGGGCGTCATCGTCACCATATCATCATTGATATCCAGGGCAAGGAAGACCAGGTTCGCCGTGGCGCTGCTTCTTGTCCTTCTCTGGATGGATATGGCCGTGATGTCGCTTTTCGCATATTTCCAGGGCATTCTCAGGGAGGATCTGATGGTGGAGGGGTACAGGTGGGTCATCCTGGCGGGGGGCTCGTTCTTCTTCTTCCTGCTGGTTATCGGTCTCCTGCTCTACAAGTTCCCCGGAAAGGTGGAGGAGGGAGTACTTGCGGAAAAGGTCAGAAAGAAGCTGGAAAGGGCCGAGAAGAAGGAGGAGAAGCCGTTCTGCCCCGTCTGCAAAACAACCGTGGAGAGCTCCTTCAAGTACTGTCCGAACTGCGGAGCGAAGTTTTCGGATTGACCGCACCCGTCATTCCGTTGTATGCCTGTCCTTTCAGGAATGACATCTCCGGATCCACTCATCAGCCGTGCGGAGTTTCAAACGTTTCAGGTGAAACCTATTTCACGTAAATGATCGATATCCCGTCGTTCATGACTGATGAGGGTTCCAAACGCACATCCGATTACGGTCCGAGAACCTACGACCTCTTTCTTGCCCCCATGGAGATTGCATGGTTCGGAAGGTGGAGAAGGAGAATGCTTTCCACCCTGAAGGGAGAGGTACTGGACATCGGTACGGGAACCGGGACCAATCTGAAGTACTATCCGGAGGACGTGCGGTGCGTGACGGTCGTGGACCCGGATGATGATAACATCTCCTATCTCGAGAGAAGGTCCCGGGGATGGGGGTTTGGTGATGATGGAAAATGCCTCAGGACCCACATGGGGGTGGGTGAGGAGCTCCCATTTCCCGATGAGACCTTCGATGCCGTTGTGTCAACCCTCATACTCTGCACCGTGGAGGACCCGGAAAGGGTGGTGTCCGAGGGTACAAGGGTCCTGAAGAGGGGAGGAAGGTTCATCTTCATCGAGCATCAGCTTCCCAGGTGGAAACCCCAGGCGATTGTGTTCAACATCATATCCCCCGTCTGGCATGCTCCCTCGGGATGCAATCTGAACAGGAACACCGAGGAGATGATCAGGTCCAGGACCGAACTGGTGGAGCTGGAGACCCATCGGACCGGACCGATCCTGGGTTACCCCTTTTTCATAGGGGATTTCAGGAAGAGGGCCTGAGACCCTCCTTCCTGACATCGATGTCCTTTCAGATAATGCCGGCTCTCTTTCCGCCTATCTCGAAGGCGTTCAGAGCTTCGTCAAGGAGCTCCTGTGTCAGTCCGGCATTGAGTATGACACGGATCCTTGCCTTGTCCCTGGCCACCATCGGGAATACTATGGGCAGGGCGAACACACCCTGGTCGTACAGCTCCTTGGAGAGCTGCTTTGCCTTGTGGGATTCACCGCACATCACGGGTATGATCGGTGTTTCCGTCTTTCCCGTATCGAACCCCATCTGCTGTATCCTCCCCTTGAAATATTTCGTGTTCTTCCAGAGGTTCTCCCAGTGCTGCGGTTCCTCTTCAAGAACCTGAATTGCTGCAAGCTGGGCCCCTGCCACTGCCGGAGGATGCGAACCCGAGAGGAGCCAGGTCCTCGACTTGTTGTAGGCGAAGTTGATGAGATCCTCCGAACCGGCTATCAGTCCGCCCACCACTCCGTAGGCCTTGGAGAAGGTCCCCATTTCCACATCCAGTTTGTCATCCACTCCGTAATGAACACCGATCCCGGCTCCCTTCTCTCCGAGAACACCCTCTCCGTGTGCGTCGTCCACGTATGACATGGCGCCGTATTCCTGGCACAGAGCGACTATCTTGTCCAGGGGTGCAGTATCGCCATCCATGGAGAATACACCATCGGTCACCACAAGAACCCTTCTCTTGTCCTGGTTCTTCCTGAGGACATCCTCGAGTCCCCCCATATCGCAGTGGGGGTACACCCCCCTCTCGGCCTTGGAAAGTCTGACGCCGTCTATGATCGAGCCGTGGTTCAGCTCATCCGATATTATCATGTCCTCCCTGGAAGGGGCAAGCTGCGGTATCAATCCCGCATTTGTGGCGAATCCGGTCTGATACACGAGGGAAGCGTCCCTCTTCTTGAATTTCGCAAGTTCCTTTTCCACCATGAGGTGGATGTCCATGTTGCCCGCGATGGCCCTTACCGATCCGGAACCTGCACCGTTCCTGTCCGTCCATTCCTTCGCTGCGGCTATGAGCCTTGGATGGTTCGAGAGGTTCAGGTAATTGTTGGAACAGAGCATGATAAGCTCCTTTCCATCCACCCTGCATCTGGGCGTTGACGGGCCCTGCAGCTCCCTGAGCTGCCAGTTGAAACCTTTTGAAACCAGTTCATCATATTCTTCCTTCAAGAACGCGGTGGGATTCCTTTTCATTTTCTTTCCTCCTCGGAAGTAGAAGTATGTGGGGAATGGGATAATATATTATTATCCTTACCCGTGACGAATGATATTTCGAAGGGATTATTGCGGCATCATGATCGTGGACCGGAGTACGTGCCAACACTATCGATCAGTATCTCTCGTTCACGGGTATTTCATGTGTTTTGGGGGAAATGTTCTTCCGACATTCCTTTGAAACGGCGGCACTCCCATCCCGGGGATGGGAGTTTGCACGTTCGTTTGGGGCCTTCCCCGATCGATAGTTCAGGCAAGTTTTATCTTGAATGAATCTCACTCGGGTACCGGGAAACGGAACGGTGGAATCCGATGATCAAGTATATAAAGCCAAAAAAGGAAGGAGGCCTGGACATCTCCGCCGTCCTGAAGCAGTTCCACAACATAGATGTGAGGACCATCATGAAATCCAAGATGTGGGACATGTGCTTCGTGACACCGGATACCCCCGTGGAGGAGATCATCGGCCTTCTGGGTTCCAGGAAGCACATATGGGTCGTGAGCTCCATGAAATCCATGAGACTCAAGGGGTTGATAACGGAAAGGGATCTGGTGGAGGTGATTGCTCCCAGGAAGATCGATCCTTACCAGTTCTCCATATCCGGCTTTCATTTCAGATCCATGCTCTTTGGCGGGGTGGAGACCGCGGAGGACATGATGACCTCCGATCTGATCACGATATCTCCGGAAAAGGACCTTGGAACCGCCCTGACCAAGATGAAGAAACATCATCTGAAGAGGCTGCCGGTGGTCGTGAAGGGGAAGCTCGTCGGGGAGCTCACGATGAAGTCCGTTATAATCCAGTTCAAGAAGGTCCTTAAATGGACGATGATCATGAGCGAACAGGAAAGGGAAGCTTCCGGGAAATGAGCTCCATGTCTATCCGCAGGTGTCCAGCCATTCGACGAGCTGAGAGATGGAATCATCCTTTTTCATGAGCTCCCGGATCAATTTTCCGAACCCGAGCTCCCTATCGTACCTTGGCCGGGAGTGGAGGCGATCGGGATCATCGGGCAGATTGAAGTCGGTCATATTGACTTTCAATGATCTGGCCTTGTTGACCAACCAACCCTCGAGATCCGGTTTGAGGACCAGAAGATGCACATTTTTTTCCTTATGGACCATCATTGAATGGTCCGGTCTGTCCTTTTCGATAATGTAGTTCCTTATCTCCCGGGGTCTCGACTTTCCGGGATCCTCGTCTATCATTCCTGCCGTACCATGATCTTTCTCAAGTTTTTCGAGGACCTTTCCGACACCAGCTTCATGTCTGATCTTGTTACGGGATATGCCTAGTTGTGCGAGAAATGCCTCATCGGCATAGCATTCGACAATGATCATTTCTTTCCCTCTTCAAGGAAATGGTCAAGGTTCAGGAAGGGATCGTAGGTCAGGACCTCTTCGACCTCATCTGATGAGAGCTGTTTCACCTTTGTCTCGTAGTTATCATAGTATGTGAGGAAGATTCTTATCGAATCCTTCGGGGTCTTCTCGATTATGGAGTTCAGGAGGTACGGGTTGTGGGTGGCTATGAAGTATTGGTTTGTGGGATCCCTTCCTATCTTCTCTCCCAGATACTTCGTATAATACGGGAAAGCATGCGATTCGGGCTCCTCGAATATCAGCGTGGAATCCTTTGAGGAATCCATTGCGAGTGTGAAAAAAATCATCCTCTGCAGAGTATCCGAGAGGAGCTCGAAGGGATAGGAATATATTATCCCGTCGATGTTCTTCTGAAATTCCATCCTGCCATCTTGGGGTTTTAGAACAAGATAGAAACCATATCTCTTCAGTATATCTGATATGAAGGATTTGTAATACCTGTTTGAAAGGATCAACGGTACAATGTTTCCTCCATCCGGCGGCATCAGATGGTCTGACAGTTCTTCTTTCTTTTCAAACAATCTCGAGAATCTGAAGAACCTGATGAAATCAATAATGTTTTTGATCCGTTGATCATGGTTTCCCATATGGTTTTTCTTTTTCCCATGATAATCCAAGATGATCTCAGAGGTTGGGGAATGTGTTTTTATTAGCTTGATGGTAAAATTGTTGTCCTTGAAACTCACAACAATGTTGATATTTCCGATATCTATCTGAACATCTGTATCGACTTCATCATCGAAGAAAAGGTTCTGAAGTGTTCGAAATCTGATGAATTCATGTAGATTTGATTTATCCGAAACAGCCATCCATGAAGCCAACCCCAATGATTCCAGGATATTCGACTTTCCCGTGTTCGGCTCTCCGATGAAAACATTGACCTTGGAGCAGTCCATATCGAGCTCCCTGATGGATTTGAAATGCCGGATCCTGAGACGGTCGATCATCCTTATCTCCCAGTATTCATCATAATATCCCTATTTAAATGTAATTCAGTTTATGGTCAGATGCCATTCCAGTGTATCCTGCCCTTGTCCCTGAACCTTCTCGAAAGGTACTTGAGCAGCACGGGGGTCAGAAGTGCCATTATTATCGCATTGAACACCACAGCGGAGTAGAGGTCCCTTCCTATGATACCGGCCTGCAGGGCGACCGATGCGAGAATGAGGTCCACTGCAGCCCTCCCGTTCATACCCACTCCCACCAGAAGGGATTCGAACCAGTTCAGACCGGATATCTTTGCGCCGATCCCGGCACCAAGGACCTTCCCGGCAAGTCCGAGTATCATTATCAGTGGAACGAAGAGAGACATGGCAGCTCCCGAGAATGTCACCGAGAACCCCACCCACGCGAAGAATACCGGAGCGAAGAATCCGAATGACCATCTGTGAAGGGATTCAACCGTCCTCCTGTTCAGTGAATCCCTGATCGCCATTCCCCCGAGGAAGGCGCCTATCATCAGGTGGAGCCCCATCAGGTGTGCCACAAGGGCGAACAGCCCCGCCATGAGAATGGTGAAACCCACCCCCTCGGTCGACCTCATCTCCTTCATCATTGTGTAGGTCCTTTTCAGAAGAGGGGGCATGAGAAGAATGGCAAGCAGCACGAAAACAAGCGCGAGTGCAACCGTTCCACCGAGAGTGAGGAGGTTGGGGAGATGTCCCGAGGAGGATATGGAAAGCAGGATGGAGAGCACAACTATGCCGATGATATCGTCGACTATGGCAGCATTGATTATTGTCATTCCGAACCGGGTCCTGATGGCATCGATCTGGATCAATGTGGCGACCGAAAGTGCCACTGCGGTGATCGAGAGGGCCCCGCCTATGTACAGGGCAACGATGACATCCCCGAGATAAAGGTAGGCTCCGAGAAATCCGAGGGTGAACGGGAATATCACCCCCAGGGAAGCTGTGAGGATCCCCGTTCTGAACGACGCCATGAAATCCCTGATCCTGGTCTCGAGGCCGGATGCGAACATCAACATGACGATTGCAAACTCTATCATGAAGGAGATCTCTTTCTCGACGGTTTCGGGTTGGAGGTTCCTTATTATATCCTCCGTAATGGATAGATCGAACGTGGAACCCGTGAATTCGAGGATGGAGATGAGGAGCGGTCCGAACATCAATCCGCCGAATATGTTGCCCACGATGGTGGGGAGCTTCATCATCTCTGCCAGCTTACCGAAGAATAGAGCTCCGATAAGGAGGAGGAGCAGATAGATGAAATTGAACATATGGGATACTATTAAAGGTAGCATCTCATTAATATCTTATCACTACCATTCACATGAAGAAAAATAATTTCGGGTATTTGTCATTGCGTTCATCATGCAGGAATCTCGAGATCATATTAATTTGGTGTTTATCATGATGGGTTTGACATATTGGCAGCGGGAAGCTTCGATACAATACCCCTACTCATTGACAAGCCCCATCTCCGGAGCGGGGCCCTCGAAAGGTCCTCTACCGAAGATCCGCTCCTCGCTCCGGACCTCCTCCTTTTCCTTTCTTGCGGGATAGAGGAGGTTCTTCTTTCCCTTCTTCCTCTTCTCCACGAGTCCCAGAAGCTCCAGCTGGCCCACATGGTATGATACCATCATCGGGTAGAGGTCGAGGTGGTCCGATATCTCCTTCTGGGAGCTTCCCGGATATCTTCTAATCTCGTCGAGCACCCTCTTCTGTGTCCCGGTGACCAGGGGTGTGTCCTTGTACAGGCCGTCAACGTAGAACCTTCTGAACTGCCTGTCCTGTTTCGAGAAGATGAGCTCCTGGGCCTCCATCATGTTCAGGTGATGTGTGACAACCCCGTGTGGCAGGTCGAGCTCCCTCCTGATCTGGGAATAGTAGGTTCCCGGGTTCTCCCTTATGAAATCCACCATCCTCTGTCTGGTCTCGTGGTCCAGAAGCTTCTCCTTCCTTATCTTCGAGTAGAACCCGAGTATGAGGAAGATCACGATGAGAAAACCCGCAAGGAAAACAAGGACAATGCAGAGAGCTCCTGCCGCGGAAGCGGCATCTTTTGCATTTTCGGATGCACTCGTGCCTTCATTTCCCTCCTGCGGATCGAAGCGGTCCTCGGGATCCGTTCCGTTCCGGTATTCCTCCAGGTCCGTGAATCCGTCCCCGTCTTGATCGTTCCCGGCCGAATACAGCTTGGGATCCAGTCCGTGTTCCACCTCCCATCCGTCGGGCATTCCGTCGGAATCCGAATCGGGATCGAAGGGATAGACCCTGTACCTGTATTCATCGAGATTTATCAACCCGTCCCCGTCGGGATCCTCCAATGCATCCGACGGGTCCGTCTCGTTGAGGCCGTAGGTCCTCTCCCACTCGTCCGGCATCCCGTCGGAGTCGGTATCCGCGCCCTCTTCCTGTGCTCCGGACGGAAGTGCTGAAAGTAATATCAGGAGGCATGCAAGGAACAGAACGGGAACGGTGATCCTTCCGATCCCTGCAGCCTCCATCTTCCGTTTCATGTCTCCTCTCACCCCGAGCCCCCTCACTCATATATTCCCCTTCCCATGGGAAGGTCGCTCTCCTCGTAATCATGCCGGGGTTCGTCATGCCCCTCTTTCACGATGACGGGGAAATCCACTTTCCCCGAAGATTCCTCTTTCACGAAGAAGGTCTCCTCCCCGTTCCTCCTCCTTTTCCTTCCGTGAGCTGCAATGACGAAGACGATGATGAGTATCAGACCGATGACGAGGAGCAGGAAGAGTGCGGAGCCCAAGATGGCGGCATTATCCTTCTCCTCCTTCCCGATCATGTTATGGATTAGGCTGCCAGCATTGGATTCGGAGGTCTCATCATTTCCTCCGATCGGCTCCCTGTTCAGCCGGTACTCATCCAGGTTTGAGATGCCGTCCTTATCCGGATCCTCGCTGGCATCATCGGGATTGTCGGGGTCAAGACCGTAATATTCCTCCCAGCTGTCGGGCATGCCGTCATAATCCGAATCGTCCGATGTTCCCCTCACCTCGACATTCACGTAATCCGAACCACCAGCCCCTTCGGTGGAGACCGTCGACCTGCCGCGGAGCACCAGTTTCTCCGATTCGAATACAAGTATGTCCACCGAATGGAGCGTTCCCGCCTTCAACTCGATGGTCTCTTCGGCCTCACCTGTCTCGTTCACACCGATGTTCCCGAAGACGATCTCGACCTTGTCCGTTGCAATGTTGGATTCCTCCACAATGGGCCAGATGTGTGCTTCCACATCCCTTGCATCCTTCAGACCGTCGTTTGTAAGGTAGATCGACATCATCACGGATATGGAGGAGCTCTCGTGTGTCCTGAAGAACACATCCTCGATCTTCAGATGGGGGAGAAGCTCCCTCGGAGCCTCCTCCTCTTCCCTGCCATCGGTGTTGTTTCCCGACAGCGCAAGGATCAGCACCGCAGCGCTGATTATCATTATTGCAGCAGCCAGAGCATATACGGCCCCCGCGGGGACCTCGAACCGTTTTCCCTTCATTTCTCTCACCTCGGAGATGGTCCATTCCATCCCAACGTGAGAGAAAGATGACAATGTGTATTAAAGCAAAGATTGGAACATGATTGTTATCATTCGGGAATTTCAATCGGTCCGTTCGTTCAACTAGTTAAATGAGAGAATGACGCTTGAATCACCGAACCTTAGGGGGGTGGGGAATTTGTACGTTCAAATGAAGCTCCGCTTCATTTGATTCTTAATCATCCTGCCAATCCAATGCATCCCGCTGACCTTCCGGTGAGGCTGGCTTCAGCTCCGAAGGTGACCGTTTGTCTTCATCTCAATTGTCCCGTTCTTCCGCAAACGGGGCATCTGAACCTCTCCTTCCTCTTCGAGGCAGGGATCTCTATCTCGTTTCCGCACTTGCATTCGACGATGAGTATCTCTTCCTCGTATTCTTCCTCTTCCTCCTCGTCGAAGTCATCCTCTTCCTCTTCCCATTCTTCCTCCTCCTCTTCCTCCATATCCTCGAGCTCCTCCCATTCCTCCTCCTCTTCCTCCTCTTCCCATTCCTCGACCTGTTCCCAGGGTTCCTCATCCTCCGAGGGCATCACTCCTTCGGGAAGCTCCACCTCCACCTTCACGTCCCTGATCGCCTTCTTCCCTGCCTTTTTCCTCTCCTCCTCTTTCGAAAACAGCTCCCTGAGAAGGTCTTCCTCCTCTTCCTCTTCCTTCTCCACGGCAGGAGTGGATGCGAAAATCTCCATATCTTCGAGGTATGGAGCGGCAGGTTCCACTGCCGCGGTTTCCGGCTCGATGGCAGCAGGTGCCTCCCCCCATCCCGCCGGCGAGTACACCGTTTCCTTCTCGGACTCCTTCTCGGAAATTACCATCTCTCTCGGTTCCTCTTTCCTTGGGGGAGCAGCGGTCGGCGGTGGGAGCGATCCCTTCTTCTCCGAACGGGAGCCCCTGATGACGAAAATTAGTATGATGACTATCACCAGGACGATGATGCCTATGAATATCAGTATGGCCATCAACCCCGGGTCGATAGCGGATGATGAGGTTTGCTGGTGGCCGTTGCTCGTATTACGGACCGAATTATCCACATTGTACGAGATAACTGATCTCCAAATACCCTGCTCCCCATCCGTGTCCATTACCGTGATCCTTATCTCGTACCCGGGTCCGTCCGGGTATATGCGGTTCCCGGATTCATCAAATGCCCCGGTATCCCATTCAACGAAATAGGTCACGGGTTTCTCCGGGGTGAAAGCGGAGCCGTTGTCCAGCTTCATGACCCCCGGAACCTCCTTCCATTCGGAGAATACGAACACTTCCACCTTGATGTTCCCGATGGGAACCTCCTCGTCATCGGTGATATTGA